>DAOQRQ010000114.1:0-8424 GCA_035355815.1 Ferruginibacter sp.
AGTTTATGCCCGGTGTGTACGGACCGCATGAAATATTAGTGGCGTTTACGGTTGGCTTTTCATTACTGGGAGTGGTTTTATGGGGAACACTGAGCGGCTCCATGCTTCCGATACTCATCAAACGGCTTAAAGGAGATCCGGCTGTATCTTCAGCGCCTTTTGTAGCCACCCTGGTGGATGTTACCGGCCTGGTAATTTATTTTTCTGTAGCCTATAT
Organism: Ferruginibacter sp.; assembly: GCA_035355815.1. Lineage (GTDB taxonomy): Bacteria > Bacteroidota > Bacteroidia > Chitinophagales > Chitinophagaceae > Ferruginibacter. Next base: position 218 of record DAOQRQ010000114.1, read on the forward strand.
GTTTTTAAAAGGAATTCTTCTTTAGTTGTTACTGCATAGCTGCAGAAGCGCCTGTCTTAGCTCCGTATTTCATTACTTTCACTTTCGCTTTTTCTTTTTTATACTTAACCAAAAACAGGTTATCAAATTCTGCATCCGGCAGATCACCACGGGGGAAATCCGTTACGCCCAGTTTACGGATGATATGCGGAATGGTGTTGCTGTGGGCCACTATTAAAATGGTTTTGCCAAAATCACGGTGCTCCATGATCGTATTCACCAGGTTATCGCAAAGGGTATCGGCTGCATACTGAACGGTATCAATGCCCAGTTGTATCCGCATACTGTCGGCTGTCATTTGCGTACGCCGGTACTGGCTTACATAGATCTTCTGAATCCCCTCGTCTTTAAGAGCCCTCAGCAGGTCGCCCGCCCGAATAATTCCGGCAGGAGTTAAAACAGGGTCTTTACCCGGTTCTTTTTCGCCATGCCGTACAATGAACACTTTGGTTACAGCGTTTTCCTGCTGGGCAATAATTTTATTGGCAAATGAGAAGAGTAAAAAGAAGGTCAATGCGTATTTCATATCGGCAATTTATACCCCAAATTAAGCCAATAACCTGAAAATATGCCGGTTTAGCCAAATGAGAACATTTTCCCTAAATTGCGTTCCTGATTGCCAGGCCGCTGGCCGGGTATTGTTGAACAGGTAGGATCTCATAAAATTCATTTCTTACCCCTAAAAAACTGAAAACAGTAAATATATGTGTGGAATTGTAGGATACACAGGGCCTAAAGAAGCGTACCCCATCGTTATCACCGGCCTAAAAAGGCTCGAATACCGTGGCTACGACAGTACCGGCGTTGCCCTGCTGGATAATGGCCTGAAGGTTTATAAAAAGAAAGGACGGGTCTCGGAACTGGAACAGACCATTTTTGGAAAAGACCTGCATTCTCATTGCGGCATCGGGCATACCCGCTGGGCCACCCACGGCGAACCCAGCGACCGCAATGCCCACCCACACGTATCAGCCAGCGGCAAATTAGCCATGATCCACAACGGCATCATTGAAAATTATGCCCAACTAAAGCAGGAACTTACCAACAAAGGATACAAATTCTCCAGCGATACCGATACCGAAGTGCTTTTGAATTTTATTGAAGATATCCGGGAAAACAACCAATGCGACCTGGAAGAAGCCGTTCGTGTAGCCTTAAAAAGAGTAACAGGCGCTTATGTGATCCTGCTTCTCGATTCAGATCATCCCGATACCATTGTTGCAGCACGAAAAGGAAGTCCGCTGGTGATAGGCGTTGGTAAAGGCGAACATTTCCTGGGTTCGGATGCATCGCCCATGCTGGAATACACCAAGGACGTGGTTTATATAAATGATTTTGAACTGGCCATCGTTACTCCCAGCGAACTCATTTTAAAGAACCTGGGCAATGAAAAGATCACGCCGTTTGTTACCAAACTTGATATTGAACTGGCAGCCATTGAAAAGGGCGGCTATGATCATTTCATGCTGAAAGAGATCTTTGAACAGCCCAGCACCATTCACGATTGCCTGAGAGGAAGACTGGATGCTGCGGCCGGAACCATCACCATGAGCGGCATACAGAACAATATTGAACACTTTAAAAAAGCAAACCGCATCATCATGGTGGCCTGCGGTACCAGCTGGCATGCAGCATTACTGGCCGAATATATCATTGAAGAGCTTTGCCGCATTCCGGTAGAAGTGGAATATGCTTCCGAATTCCGTTACCGCAATCCCATCATCAACAAAGGCGATATCATTGTTGCCATATCGCAAAGCGGCGAAACTGCCGATACCCTGGTGGCCATTGAACAGGCCAAAAAGAATGGTGCCATCATATTCGGTATTGTGAACGTGGTAGGTTCATCCATTGCACGTATCAGTGATGGCGGGGCTTATACCCATGCCGGTCCCGAGATCGGCGTAGCTTCCACCAAAGCATTTACCGGCCAGCTGGCCGTACTTACCATGATGGCATTGAAAGTTGCTTATGAAAAAAAGACCATCAGCGAAGAACGTTACCGCAACCTTTTATTTGAACTGGAATCGGTGCCTGAAAAAGTAAACGCTGTTTTAAAAAGCGCCGAAGCCGTTAAAAAGATCGCTGAAAAATACAAAGGCGCCGGCGATGCCTTGTTCCTGGGAAGGGGTTATAATTTCCCGATCGCTTTGGAAGGCGCACTCAAATTAAAAGAGATCTCTTATATACACGCAGAAGGTTATCCCGCTGCAGAAATGAAACACGGTCCCATTGCACTGGTGGATGAAATGTTACCGGTGATATTCATTGCTACCAAAGATTCTTACCACGAAAAAATTGTGAGTAATATACAGGAGATAAAGGCCCGCAAAGGAAAAGTGATCGCCATCATTACCGAAGGCGATGACATCATACCCGGTATGGCTGATGAAGTATTGTATGTACCCGCTGCCGATGAGATCATTGCGCCGATGCTGAGTACCATACCCCTGCAGCTCCTGAGTTATTATGTGGGCATTGCCAAAGGCGTGGATGTTGACAAGCCAAGAAACCTGGCCAAATCCGTTACGGTAGAATAGCCCCCTCCGCCCCCTAAAGGGGGAACTGGCTTAATAAAGAAAAGTATGGAATGTTGTTAAATTGTATTGTATTTTGCCTGTTGATGCTGACCTTACCAAGGTATTGAATAAATTATAAACTTAAAATCTAAGTTCCCCTTTAGGGGACAGGGGTATGAACATCATTCAGAAACACCCGGTAAATAACCTCGGGTACAATTTCGTAGAGAAGAAATACATCCCCAAAGGAAAAGACGAATACCACCTGCGTAATATCCAAAACCAGAACGGTATCAAATACCGGAAACTAACCGCCGGTGAAATTGAATCTCTTATACGCAACCGCAATACATCCGACGACTGGAATAAAATATTTGTTTCCCGTCAATTCAATCCCGAGCTGGTACGTAACTGTAAATTTCATGGCCTCATACGCATTGGGAAACTGGAACCTTTCTATTTAGAGTTTCATAATTTAAGAATGCCGGTAGGACTGTATAACAGCACCATCATCAGCTGCGATCTGGGAAATAATATCTGTATTGACAACGTAAATTATTTAAGCCATTATATCATCGGCAACGACGTAATGCTGGTTAATGTGAACGAACTGGCCACAACCGATCGTGCCAAATTCGGAAATGGCATTGTAAAAGACGGGGAAGAAGAAAGAACAAGGGTGTGGATGGAATTGTGTAATGAAGCCGGCGGCAGAAGTGTAATACCTTTTAACGGTATGCTGGCGGGTGATGCATGGCTGTGGAGTAAATACCGGGATGATGAAGCGCTGCTGAATAAATTCAAGGAACTGACCGAGAAACGTTTTGATAAACAGCAGGGGTATTATGGTAAGATCGGCGACCGAACGGTGATCAAAAATTGCAAGATCATCAAAGACGTGTGGGTGGGAACCGATGCCTATTTTAAGGGCGCCAATAAACTCAAGAACCTGACCGTTAACAGCGATGAAAAAAGAAGGTCGCAGATCGGTGAAGGTTGTGAACTGGTGAACGGTATTGTTGGCTATGGCTGCCGGATATTTTATGGTGTAAAAGCTGTTCGTTTTGTGATGGCCTCCCACTCGCAGTTAAAATACGGCGCCCGCCTCATCAACTCTTACCTGGGAAATAATTCCACCATCTCCTGCTGCGAGGTGTTGAATTCGCTCATCTTCCCGGCTCATGAGCAGCACCATAACAATTCATTCTTGTGTGCTGCCGTGGTAATGGGCCAAAGTAATATGGCTGCCGGCGCCACCATCGGCAGCAACCACAACAGCCGGGCGGCAGACGGTGAAATAGTAGCTGGGCGTGGGTTTTGGCCGGGTCTATGTGTAAGTTTAAAACACAATTCAAAGTTTGCTTCTTTTACCATTATTGCCAAAGGAGATTTCCCTGCCGAATTGAATATTCCCATTCCTTTCAGCCTGGTAAGTAATGATGTGGCGCATGACCGGCTGATCGTAATGCCCGGGTACTGGTTCATGTATAATATGTATGCACTGGCCCGCAATGCCTGGAAATATGTTGACCGTGACCGCAGAACAGAAAAGATCCAGCGTATTGAATACGATTTCCTGGCGCCGGATACGGTCAACGAGATATTTGATGCGCTGAAATTCCTGCAGAAATTAAAACCCAACGATAAAGGAGTTGCAGAAATATCCGGCTGGGAAAACACGAACCGGGTAACCGAACTGCAGAAGATACCCCAGTCGATCAGGGTATTTAAAGAACTGGTACAATATTATGGCGCTTTGGAACTGATGAACCATTTTATTACCAACAAGTCTGTTGATTTTTCTGCATTCAAAAAAACGCTTTCAGCAAAAGTGCAACGCAGCGAATGGCTGAATATAGGCGGGCAACTGATACAGAAAACAGCCATCGAACAGTTAAAAAAAGATATAAAATCAGGCAAGATAAAGAGCTGGGATGAACTTCACCTGTTCTATAAGCAGCAGGGTACTGCCTACGACTCTCATCGCCTGGATCATGCCTATACGTCGCTGCTGGAGATACTGAACATTACTCCCAAACAGTTCACCCCTGTTCTTTTTAAACAATTGCTGCAGCAGGCCCTGGATACCAAAGAGTGGATGTGCAAAGGCATTTTCGATTCCAGGGCAAAGGATTACAATAGCCCCTTCCGTAAGATGGTGTACGATACCAATAAAGAAATGGAAAAAGTAATGGGCCGGCTGGAAGACAACAGTTTCATACAACAGCAGGTTGCCGAATTGGAAGCGATGAAAACACAAGTGAAATCCCTGTTAAAAAAAGTAAAGTAGTCGTTAACAGTATTTACATTTTCCACACTTGTGCAAGTGCTGCGTTACATTTATTTCTCCAAAAATTTAACGCATGAAAAAGACGATCCTGCTTTTAGCAACTTTGATCCAGATTTTTTCTGTACATGCCCAAACCAACACCCAGCCGGACTGCTATCCCTTTCCCAAAACAATTTCTGTAACCGGCAGCGCCTCGATGGAGATCATCCCGGATGAGATCTATGTACAGGTTGACCTGCGGGAATACAAAAAGAAAGGAGAAGATAAAACAGAGCTGGAAAAGATCAAAACAGATTTCCTGGCAAATTGCAAGTCGGTGGGCATTGCCGACAATGATATTTCCATTGCCTCTTACGACGGCTATAACCTGGCCAATATCTGGCAACGGAGGAAAAAAGATCCCGAACTCCTTGCTTCCATATCCTACCAGGTAAAATTCAGCAACACCAAACTGATCGACGACCTGGTGAACAAACTGGATGACCAGGCCACCAATAATTTCCGCATCACCCGTACCTCCCACAGCAAAATTGTGGATTACCGCAAACAATTGAAAGTGCAGGCGGTAAAAGCAGCAAGAGAAAAAGCGGCGTATCTCACAGAGGCCGTTAATGAACAACTGGGACAAGCCATAGAAATAAATGAGCCGGAAGAATCGGTAAGTTCTGACGTGGTTACCGGCGCATACCGCGACCGATATAAAGCCGTAAATGAAAATGTAGTGAGGCTTGACCAGGCTAAGAATGCTTATTACGGTGTTACAGACGATGGTGTTGACTACCGGAAACTCAAACTTCGCTTTGAAGTGAAAGTATTGTATGCCTTAAAATAATAACAGTGCAGAATATTGTAAGAAGGCAGTTCAACCAGGGCTGCCTTCTTACATAAAACTTATCTTTGTCCTTCAATTTTCATACGTGAAGAAATTTTTCTTATTCTTTCTTTTTGCCGGCTTTTCATTTGCGGCGAATGCACAATCGGTTGCCCAGATCAAAAAGATACTGGATACCACTTCCAATCCCATTGGTTTTGTGAAATATGTGTTGAAAAAAAAATACTACATCGATTCGGTTACGGTTTTAAGCACCGCCCAGTTTATGGGTAAAGCCGACAGCCTGGCCTATCATGGAAAAGTGGGCAAAACATACGGCCCTTTCCGCAAAGAGAACATATTGGTAAAGGTTCTTGCGAAAGCACCCAATACCTTTTATCATGTCAATCATATCCTGCTCGACACTTCGGTATTTGACAGTTCCTTCGCCGAATCCATGGCCGATACCATCATGGCCAAAATAAAAGCGGGCACATCCACTTTTGCCGCACAGGCCAGTGTATACAGCGCCGACCTTGCTTCTGCATCAAAAGGTGGTGACCTGGGATGGTTCATCAAGGGCGTAATGCTGCCGCAACTTGACAAAGAATTGACCAGGCGGAAAAAAGGAGACCTGTTTAAAGTATGGTCCGAATCGGGATTGCATATTGTTCGGATCGCCGACAACCCAAAAGAAGATACGGGCTATGCATTGCTATTGCGGGTTATTTTATAAAGGATTCAAGCGCCAGTTCATAGCCCTTTAATCCTAAGCCGCTGATCACACCTTTTACTTTACTGGAAACATGGGAAATTTTCCGGAAGTCTTCTCTTGAAAAAATATTAGAAATGTGCACTTCCACCACAGGACTTATAATGGCGGCAATGGCATCACCAATGGCAACTGAAGTATGCGTATAACCGCCCGGGTTTAAGATGATGCCATCGCAGCTAAAGCCCAGTCGCTGGATCTCGTTGATCAACTCCCCTTCAATATTACTCTGGAAATAAGATATTTCAATAGCCGGGTACTTTCCCCGGAGTCCTTTCAGGAAATTATCAAAGGATTCATCTCCATAAATATCCACTTCACGTTTACCAAGCAAATTAAGATTAGGACCGTTGATGATGGCTATTTTCATGACACTAATTTCACGAATTAAAACGAATTACACGAATTAAAGTTAGAATGGTAATTCGTGAAACCAGTTTAATCAGCAGCAATCATTTTTATGAACTCATCAAACAGGTAACGGCTGTCGTGCGGACCTGGCGTAGCTTCTGGGTGGTATTGAACGGAAAAGGCAGGTTTGTCTTTCATGCGGATGCCTTCAATACTCTCGTCATTAAGATTTACATGCGTGACCTCAATATTCTTATTTGCCTTTACGGCCTTGGGATCTACACCAAATCCATGATTCTGCGTGGTGATCTCACTTTTGCCACTGATGACATTCTTAACAGGATGATTCAATCCACGGTGCCCATGGTGCATTTTAAAGGTAGGGATATCGTTTGCCAGGGCCAGTAACTGGTGTCCAAGGCAAATACCGAATAAAGGTTTATTGGAAGCAATGATCTGCTTTACGGTTTTTATGGCATAGTCCATTGGTGCTGGATCACCGGGGCCGTTGCTGATGAAATAACCGTGTGGCTTGAATTTCTCCAGCTCGTCAAAACTTGTTTTGGCATTATGCACTTTCACATAGGCTCCTCTTTCCACCAGGCAGGTCAATATATTTTTCTTGATGCCAAAATCAAGAACGGCAACACGAAGCTCACTTTTTTCATCCCCCAGGAAATAAGAATCAGTAGTACTTACTGCCGAAGCCAGTTCCAGTCCATCCATGGAAGGAACTTTTTTCAGTTCTTTCTTGAGAAACTCCACATCAGTGGTTTCAGAAGATATGATACAGTTCATGGCGCCCTGGGTACGTATGAGCGCCACCAGTGCCCTGGTATCGATCCCATCGATCGCCACTACGCCCTGTGCTTCAAAATAATCCTGCAGCGATGTATCGGCCATAAAACGGCTGTACTTCTCTTCCAGGTTACGGCCAATAACGGCTTTCACTTTCACACTGTCGCTTTCCACGTCAACAGCCTTTACTCCGTAATTACCAATATGTACATTGTTCATGATGAGCACCTGGCCGTAATAGCTTGGGTCGGTGAAAACCTCCTGGTACCCGGTCATGCCGGTATTGAAACATATTTCACCGGTGGCAGTTCCGGTCTTGCCAAAAGCAGTACCGTTAAAAATGGTTCCGTCTTCTAAAATTAAAATGGCAGGAAGATTTGTACTAGGCATGTATGAAAAGGGTTTTGCAAAGAAAAGAATATAATAGGGAATAGGGAAATGAAATTTTGAACAGCTGAACCATGTAGAAAAATGCAGGACTATACAAATTCCTATGCTTTCGATGCGCCTACCTGGGTCAGGCATAAAAAAGCCCCGGTAAAAATACCGGGGCCAGTATAAACAGTTGGTTTGAGCTAATAGTGAGCGGAGTCGAACTATAGAGCGGAGTCGAACTATAGAGCGGAG
>DAOQRQ010000115.1:0-8393 GCA_035355815.1 Ferruginibacter sp.
TTTTTCATCAGCGAAGCGTTGCAGATGGAAGACATACTGAATGATTTTGTAAAAAGCTGGAACAGCCATGGCGACCCGGTAAAAGGTTGGCATATCCTTTTACCGGGTCGCCATGGCTGTTCCAGCTTTTTACAAAATCATTCAGCATGTCTTCCATCTGCAACGCTTCGCTGATGAAAAAGAGCCGGCTGCTTTGATATATCCACACACGGGAGTTGTCATTGAAATCTGCGGGTATATGCGATTGAAAATCGAGGTTCATTTAATTCTTAATTTTTAATTCTTAATTCTTCATTGATGCAGCTACCAGCTCCGCAATATCCAGCACCTGCACTTCCTCTTCTTTATTGTTATTTTTCACCCCATCGGTCATCATGGTATTACAAAAAGGGCAGGCAGCGGCTATAACCGATGCGCCTGTTTCCAATGCTTCATTGGTACGTTCGAAATTTATACGGGTAGTTCCTTTTTCTTCTTCCTTGAACATTTGAGCGCCGCCGGCGCCGCAGCAAAGACCATTGCTTTTGCAGCGTTTCATTTCCAGCAACGAGGCATCCAGTGCTTCCAGCACTTTACGGGGCGCTTCATAAATATCATTGGCACGGCCTAAGTAGCAACTGTCGTGGTAAGTGATCTTTTTGCCTTTGTAGGTTCCGCCCTCTGCCATTTTTATTCTTCCTTCATCGATCAGTTGTTGTAAGAATGTAGCGTGATGGATCACTTCATAGTTTCCGCCCAGCTCGGGGTATTCGTTCTTAAGTGTATTAAAACAATGCGGGCAGGCGGTTACAATTTTCTTAATACCATAGCCATTCAATATCTGTATGTTCTGGTAGGCCATCATCTGGAACATAAATTCGTTGCCGGCACGGCGGGCCGGATCGCCGGTACACATTTCTTCTTTACCCAGGATGGCGTAGTTGATGCCTACTTTATCCAGGATGGTCACAAATGCCTTCGTGATCTTTTGGGCCCGCTGGTCGAAACTTCCGGCGCAACCCACCCAGAATAATACTTCGGGGTTTTCACCCTTTGCCATCAGTTCGGCCATTGTTGGAACATGCATAGATGCGAATTTGATGAATACTGCAATTTACTGCTTCTGCAAAAGTAAATTATTCTTTGTTTGAACCACATAGAATCATAGGATACATAATTTTCTATGTAGTTCAATAGCTATTAAATAACCCCCGGCACCGGCATTTTAAATATCTTCGCAGCTGTGAAAAATATCTTTCAGCGAATAACAAATTGGGAAGCCTGGCCTTTCAAACTGCTGTATGCTCCCATTGCACCGGTATGGGGCTGGTACATGCTTAAATCGGGCTCGGTTTGGTTTTTTACGCCCAGCAATCCCAAGATAACCTTTGGCGGTATGGATGGTGAGCCTAAGAAGGAAATGTATGACCTGCTGCCGAAAGAATCATATCCCGCCACATTCAATGTATTGCCCGGGCGGAACTTTTCTTTGGTAAATGAATCACTGTGGCTGAGCGGCATCCAGTATCCCTTTATTGTAAAACCCGAAGTAGGTTGCCAGGGCATTTTATTCCGTAAGATCGACACCGAGGAAGAGTTCATCAACTATCATTCAAAAATGCCGGTAGAATATATTGTACAGGCGCTGGTGAATTACCCGATGGAAGTAAGCGTGTTCTATATCAGGCATCCGCTGGAAAAAAAAGGAAGGGTTACCGGTTTCCTGCATAAGATACCCCTGCAGGTGACGGGTAATGGCAAGGACACACTGGAAGAACTGGTAAAGCGGCATCCCAAGGGTCAGAAGAGAATGGGAGAGATGCACAGCAAGCATAAAGACAGGTGGCATGATATTATTCCTGCCGGTGAAAAATATATGCTGAGCTATGCAGCCAATCATAACCGGGGCGCTCATTTCATAGACCTGAAGGAACATATTGACGACAGGCTGGTGAGCATCTTTGATGAGATCAGTCTGCGTATTGATGATTTTTTCTACGGCCGTTACGATATCATGTGCACGAATGTAGAAGACCTTAAGAACGGGAAGAATTTTACCATTCTGGAATACAACGGCTGTGGCGCCGAGCCCAATCATTTTTACGACACGGGTTATACGTTGACCGGGGCTTACAAAGAGATATTAAAACACTGGAAAGCCCTTTACGAAATATGCAAACACAACCGCAGGCAGGGAATAAAACCCTGGCCCTTTGTAAAGGGAATAAAATTCCTGGGAGAAATTAAAGAGCATTTTAACCTCATCAGGGAAGTTGATGCTAAGATGAAGTAGGTATAAATAATTCAGTCAATCGTAAAAGCCGCATAGTTGCCATGATGGGTTATAGAAACCGGGATGCTTTGTTCGTGCCGGCTGCAATACAAAAAAGGAATGCCGTTCCGGTCTTTGATGATCTTTATCTCCTCTTTTTGTTTTCCGGAAACCAGTGAGTAAACCGAGATCATTCTTTCATAAATAAGCTGCTGTTGTTTATCCAGGTCAGTTTCTGCGATGCGAAAACAATAATTTACAAATGTTGCCTTGCCGGGCCCGTCTTGTTTTGCAATACTGTATATGTATTTTTTACCGGTGCAGGTGGTAATGTAATAGGTTGTACTGTTGATCTCCACTTTTCCGGCGGATCTGCTGAATAGGCTGCAATGGAGTTTTAGCGGGGCAAAGGATCTTCCGCCATATTGCCGGGTGTAGATCTTGTAAGCGCTTTCCTTCATGCTCCAGAGCCTCCATACCATCTCTTGGGGGCAGGATGCTTCACGAATGTACTGTTGCTCGGGCGGCGTGAATATTTTTTCCAGGAATCCTTTCCGTTGCCAGTTGCTTTCGGCAGCAGCTGCAGCCATGTCTATAATGTCGTTACCGGTCATTTTTCACTGAGTTTGCTGTTTATTATCTCCATAGCAGCCTTAACGGTCAGCATTTTTTCCATCGATTCGTTGTCGATGATGATGTCGAATTCCGTTTCAATATCCAGGATCACATCCACCAGGTTGGCCGAATTGATCTTAAGGTCTTTCAGAAAATCAGAATCTTCGTTGATGTTCTGAAAGGCTTCCTGGTCCTTTACATAGGGCTTCACAATTTCTTTCAGTGATGCTATCAATTCTTCGTTGGTCATTCCTTGTACTTTTTAAAAATAATGCAGCTGTTCACATCGCCAAATCCAAAACTGGCTTTGGCTATCACCTGCAATTTATCGGTTTCTATAAGTGTATGCGGTATTTTTTCTATGTCGATCAGGGCAGCTATCTCCGGGTGAACGTCTTCACAGTTAAGCGAAGGGAAAATGAAATCATTTTTTAATCCCAGTACTGCTGCCACGCATTCAATGGCCCCCGCAGCGCCCAGGCAATGGCCTGTCATGGATTTTAATGAATGTATGTAAGGAAAATCATTTCCTTTCCTGTTCAATGCTTCTGCCCAGTTCTTTATTTCCGTTGCATCTTTTGTTGTTGCTGTCAGGTGACCGTTTATAAGGTCTATCTCATTTACATGGATGCCGGCATCTTCTACCGCTTCCTTGATGCAACGCTGAACGGCGGCGGAATTAGGTGCGGTCATGGTACCATCGCTTCTTTGTCCGCCGGAATTAACAGCGCCGCCCAATATCTCGCCATAGATCTTTGCACCTCTTTCTTTTGCACTTTCTAATGATTCTACTACCAATGCAGCTGCCCCGCTTCCCGGTACAAAACCGCTTGCACTTGCGCTCATGGGCCTTGATGCTTCTTCGGGAGAGTTATTGTTTTTGTACGTGGTTACTTTCAATGCATCAAAGCCGCCCCATATATACGGACCGTGATCGCTGCATCCTCCCGCCAGCATACGTTTTGCTTTGCCCGATCGTATGCGTTCAAATGCCATCAGGACAGCGTCGGTGCCGGTGCAACAGGCAGATGAGTTGGTGGTAACTAAATTGCCAAAGCCGATGATCCCGTTCAGGTAAGCAGAAATGCCGCTGGCCATGATCTGTAAAACGGTGGTGCTCCCGAGTTTTTTTACATTGCCGGCATCAACATGGTAAATTGCTTCCCTGTATTTTTCCACGCCTGATGTTCCGGTGCCAAATACGGTGCCGCTGTCCCAATCCGGGTTTTCGGGTCCGTTCATGGGTAAGCCGGCATCATTCCATGCATCTATTCCTGCTATACAACCATACAGTATGCCGGAGCTGTTAAAGTTCCGTAGTTGAAGCGGAGATAAGTATTGTGCTTTCAATTCTTCGCTAACCGGTGGTATGCCGCCAAGGCAGCAGGAAAAATTCAGCTCTTCCAGTTCTTTATAAAAACGAATGCCGGATACACCGTTCTTTATAGCATCGGTAAAAGCAGGGATGCCCACACCGTTTGGAGCCGCTACGCCCATGCCTGTTATAACAACCCGGTTATTCACTTGCTGTATTTTATGATGCCGGAAATAGAGCCTTTGCAAACGATCTTGTCTGCACTGTTCCTCATTTCCACTTCGCAATTGAGTTTACTGAAACGAAAATATTTTTTCTGAGAGGTCACGGTTACTTTTTCGCCCGGGAAAACAGGAGCAAGAAAATCCACTTCAACAGAGGTGAACGCAATTTCGGGCATTGCGGATGCAGCTATTTTATCCTTCATTAAATAGATCCCCAGGCAAACCACACCTATCTGCGCCATTGTTTCTGTAAGAATAACACCGGGGGTAATGGGAAAATTTTTAAAATGACCCTGGTAAAAATATTCATTGGGTTTATACGTATAACTTCCTTTTGCCCCATCTTCCGTTATTTCATGCAATTCATCAGCAAATAAGAAAGGAGGGGAATAGGGCAGCAGGTTTAATATTTCTTTTGTTGTCATTGTTTAACTTATATGTTCTCCGCCATCGGCAATAATGATGCTTCCGTTTATCCAGGCCGCTTCATCCTTACATAAAAGGTAAACAACATTTGCCACATCGCTGGGCGTTGTTAACCGTTTAAATGGATTCCGGTTCACCGCATGTTCTTTTATCTGTTCATGCCCGGGTATCATGCGGAACGATTCGGTATCGGTAACGCCGGCCTGCACACAGTTTGCTTTTATACCATGCGGAGCAAATTCCAGGGCAATATTTCTTGTGATGGCTTCCAGTACTGCTTTGGCGGCAGATACAGCCGCATAATTTTTCACAGCCCTGGTATTTCCCTCGCTGGTAAAACTGATAACCCTTGCATCGGCCGCAAATAGTTTTTTTTCAAAAAGAAGTTTGGTCCAGTCGTATAAACTGATGGCCATTGATTCGATCGTTAAATGAAAATCATCATTTTTTAACGATGCCTGTTCGTTGCCGGCCATGGGTTTTAAATTTCCTTTTGCAATGCTGTGGATGAGTACCCTGATCTTTCCCTGTTGGCCCAGTTTTTCTTTTATCTTTTCAATCAGTATAACTCTCTTTTCAACATGCATGGCATCTTCGTTGAACGATAAAAATTCAACACCCATTGCTTTTATTTCTGCAAAGCCCTGTTCAACGGCCGGTATGCTTACTTTACTGTTGCGGTGAACAATGATGATGTTGCAGCCATGCAGTGCCAGTTTTTTGGCACTGGCCAATCCCAGGCCGGAAGAGCCTCCGAGGATGAGCGCCCACTGGTTTTTATTTTCAAATTCTTTTACCATTTCAATAAAATGCTTTGTGCCGAAAAGCCCGGGCCAAAGCTAAGCATAAGGCCTTGATCTCCGGCTGGAATATCCCGGTCTAAAAATCTTTCCAGCACATAAAGTACGGTGGCGCTCGACATATTCCCATATTGCTTCAGCACCTCCCTGGTATCATCAATATTTTTTCCAAGAGAGCCGAATAATTCATCCACAGTTTGTAATATCTTCCTTCCGCCCGGGTGAAAGATAAAGTGATCCACCTCATTGATGTTCGTATTGTTTCTTTCCAGGAACGGGTGAACGATCTTTGGAAAATGTGCTGCAATGGTTTCTGGTACGGTCTCATCCAGTATCATCTGCAGGCCGGTATTGGTGAGTTTGAAACCCATCATATACGTTGCGTCAAAAAAATGATACATCTCTTCTGCAATGATCTCCGGGCCCTCATCTTCCGGGCAGGAGGATAATAATATAGCAGCCGCACCATCGCCAAAAATAGCAGCGCTTACAATATTTGCCATGGAAAAATCATCCAGCTGAAAAGTGGCCGTTGGAGATTCAACCGCCACCACGGCGGCTCTTTTACCGGGATTGGCCTTTAAAAAATTTGTTGCATAGATGATGCCTGAAACACCGGCTGCACAACCCATCTCCGTAACCGGCAACCGAACGATGTGCTGTTTCATTTTCAGGCTGTTCACCAGGTATGCATCTACGGATGGGATCATAATACCGGTGCAGCTTACTGTTACCAGGTAATCAATACCGGAAGCCTGCCAGTTTGCTTTGTTCAACGCATTTTGTAACGACTGCTCAGCCAGTTTTGTGCATTCCCGTATGTAGATGTCATTTTTTTCTTCAAAGGAGGAGTTATTGAAAACTTCTTCCGGACTCATGATGGAATACCGCTTATCAACGCCTGCATTGCCAAAGATCTTCATCACTTTCCGGATGAACCGTTCGTCCTGGCCCTGCAGCCATGTTTCTATAAAGGGCAGTATTTCTGTAGTGGGGCGTGAGTAAGCAGGTAATTGTTTTGCTACGGTCTTTATTTTTACGCTCATATCTTTTTAATTATCCACTGATACCTGAAAGCCCATTTCCACCTGACTGAACCGGCTGTATCCTGTAGTTTTTTATTGAGAGTTACTAATTCCTTTTTTTTAAATCCCCGCAGTACAGAGATGGCGCCATCTTTTCTTACCATGGGGTTTGAAATGAAGAGGCTCATCAGCCTGAACAGGTAATAGGCTGCCCGGCTCCGGTGCAGGTCGTTGATGACAATGCCGGTACCGGCTTTCTTTGCCACGCTGCTTACCATCTTTTCTATCTCTTCATTTTTAAAATGGTGAAGGAACAGGGTAGCCAGTACAATATCGTATTCCAGTTTGGCAAACTCATCCCCCGGCACATTCATTTTAATGTAACTGATCTCCGGGTAATCTGCCGACAGCTTCCGGGCATAATTTACGGTAAATTCATTGGCATCGATGCCTGTTAACCTGAAAATGTAATTATTTACTCTTCCATAGTCGGCCACTGCCCGAAGCATATCGCCGCTGCCGCAACCCAGGTCAATGATAGAAACAATCGAACCCCTGGATTTGTTTTTCAGTAACGTATGCAAACCATTGATGGTTGCTTTGTTGCCGCCCAGGCGTTTGTTTATTACAGCTATCTGGTCTAATGTTTTTCGCAGCATTTCACCTTCCATAGAAAGGTCATCCATGATCTCCTCCTCTGTGCTGCGGTATGCTGTATTTACGAACATGATAAACTGGTTTGTTGAATGTTGCTTTTATACATTCATGTCGTAGTTAAATGTAAAGGTTTACCGTGCGTATGCCTGATAATGGCTGGCAATACTGCCGGGATATGCGTAACCCCATACATGATGGCTCTTGTAAGACCGTCTTTTCCGAAAAAAGGTTGCAGGACCCTGCCGGTAGTTATCCGGGCTTTGAATGCTGCGTTCCACATCCGGCTGTACCTGTCTTCCAGATCCCGGCGGGAGGCTATTCTTTTATTGAAATGATCAATGATCAGTTCCGAAGCAATTTTGGCGCTGTGTATCGCCATGGCCATGCCATTGCCGCATAAGGGATGGATCATGCCTGCCGCATCACCACACATGAGCATATGATCTTCTATTGTTGTTTTATTTGAAAAGGAGACCTGGCTGATGGTTAAGGGCTGTTCAAATACTGGCACCGTGTTTTCAAAGATCGCTCTCAGGTGAGGATTTTTAAAAAGCACTTCTTCCCTGAATGCATCAATATTTTTATACTGTTGGAAACTCTTGTAATTGGCAATATAACAGGCATTGAGGTTACCGTTTTCCACCATGGATATGCCGCAGTACCCGCCTTTGAAATTGTGCAGTGCCACCAGGTCTTCCGGGAAATCGCCTTTTAAATGTGTTTTAACTGCTACAAAGGGAGATTTATTTTTAATGAAGTCACGTTCCAGCTTTACATCCATATTGCTTCTTTTGCCAAAAGCGCCTATTACAATTCTGGCGGTCAGTTCCTGTCCGTCTTTAGTCAGTACCCGGAATGTATCATTCTCAAAATGAACATCGGCAACCGTATCCTGTAAAACGGTGCAGTTGTTTTGTATAGCTTTTTGCAAAAGAAAATGATCCAATGTATAACGGCTTACTCCAAATCCGCCCAGCGGCAGTTTTGCTTCTGTTGTTTTTCCATGGGTTGTACTTAATAAGAAACGGCTGATCTTCTTTGCGCCGGTGGTCATCGGGTCGGCGCCCAGCTGCTGCAGGT
>DAOQRQ010000116.1:0-8390 GCA_035355815.1 Ferruginibacter sp.
CCAGGCTGTTGTTTGAGCTAACCGTAGCATTATAGCCGATGGCTGTTGCATTAGTAAGCCCTCCGGAATTGATCCCTGCCTGGTAGCCGATGAATGTGCAGTTGGTGCCATTGCCTGCATTAAGTCCTGAATTGGTTCCTACAGCTGTGTTGCCATCATTATTGGTACCAGCCAGGGCATTATAACCAACGGCCACATTATTACTGTTGTTATGGTTTGCCCTTAATGCGTTACTTCCCACGGCAGTATTGGTTGAACCGGTAGTGTTTTCTGCAAGTGCCAAAGATCCTACAGCAGTATTTTCAATTCCCGAGGAATTGAAAGGAAGTGTTGAATTGCCAACTGCTGTATTATTAGAACCACTGCCGGATGCTGCCATGGCAGAATAACCGATGGCCGTGTTGTACGACCCATTACCGGTATTGAGGGCCTGGTATCCGTTGGCCACATTAAAACTTCCGGAGCCGTTTCCTTTAAGGGCCTCTGTTCCGGTAGCCGTATTATAGTTGCCATTGAAGTTGGAATAAAGCGCCTGGTAACCGATGCCGGTATTCTCATTTCCCCCTACGTTATTATACAGTGATTCTTTTCCATAAGCAGCGTTCTTATTGCCATCAAGGTTTTTAGTAAGTGACTGGTATCCCATTGCAGTGTTATCATTTCCTGTCATGAACGGCGAACCATCGAGTGCATAAGCACCAACGGCCGAATTATTTGACCCGGTTGAAACATGCGCCATAGCATTGAACCCGAATGCGGAATTCAATCCGCTCTGGCTGCTATAAGCAAGTGCCCAGGCGCCGGTTGCCGTGTTGGCATATCCATCTATGCTTGAAACAAGTGCATAGGTACCCGTTGCTGTATTGCTGGACCCGGTAGTATTGGCGTAAAGGGCCTGGTAACCGATGCCGGTATTCTCAGTGCTTGTATTCACATTACCAGCCTGGTAACCCAGGAACAGGTTACTGCTTACATCGATCAACCCTGCTTTTTGATTATTTACCCGGAAACTCAATGCTGTGTTATCGGTAGTACCAATGAAATTTGTAGCTGCAGAGGTTCCGCTGTTGCCGGTTAATGACCAGGCAGTACCGGAAACAACCCGGGTCCATGCCGAACCGGTCCAGTAATAATAGCCGGGTGTTACATTACTTACAGAAGCTGTATTATAGATCAGCAAACTGGTAGCCGGGCCTGCAATGGTTGTTATATCCGATGTACCTGTTAAGGCAACCCTTGGTATCAGCATTCCTTTATTGGTACTGCTTACATCTAATATGGAAGAAGCGTTAGCCGTAGCTCCGCTTGTATTAACGGCCAGGCTCTGTGCCTGTACCGGCGCATGATGCCATGCAAAAAAAGAGAACAATACGCTTACTGCAATGCCTTTCGGTCTTTTAGAAAAGATGTTTCTCATCTTGAAACTGTTTTAATGATCCGGACTTAGTATACAGCGTCAAGATAAAAAATCTTTATTTCCCCTTCCTCCCCTTTTTCCGGGATAAAAAAAAGCTGCTCATTTCTGAACAGCTTTTTCTTTTTCGGATCGATGTATTTAATTCTTTATTTCTTTCTGCATCGGATTCACACCGCCGGCAGCTCCTCTTGGTTGTCCGCCACCTGTTTTAAACAACTGGAATTTGCTTGGTTCGGCAAATGCGGGCCAGGTATTGTTAGCCGTATTGATATCGGCTGTTTCTCTCATCGGGTCTACAAGAATAGAAGCAACTTCTTTATCCTTCATGAAGGTCTTAATTACTCTGTTCTCGTTCTTGCGCCATACATTCACGCCAATCCTGTCTACCTGTTTGGTGCCGTCTTTAAAGGTCCATTCAACAATAATGGGCATTACTAATCCACCTTTATTGCTGAAAGTAAGTTCATACATGTACTTGCTTCCGGCAATGGCAAAACGTTCGGCTTCTGTATAGTTATTTGCTACGGGCGCCGGCGTGTTTATTTCAAAGGCAGTAGTATCCACTTTGGCCAGGCCACGGTCGTATCTCCAGTAAAAATCCCTCAGTGATTCATCGGCATCGGTGGCAAAAACAATTTTCTTGTCTTCCCGGTTGCGGATCTTTGAGATATCATCAAAGGTATTCAGCTGCGGTTTTGCTACCGGAATTTTACGGGTAGTTGCCGTAGCATTAGGCGCTGTGGGCGCTTCGGTATTCAGTATCGACCATTTAACGGTATCCAGAGCAATATCGCATGGTTCGGTTCCATAGAACCATCCTCTCCAGAACCAATCCAGGTCTTCGGCGCTGGCATCTTCCATGGTGCGGAACAGGTCGGCCGGTGTTGGATGCTTGAATGCCCACCTTCTGGCATACTCACGGAATGCATAATCAAAATTATCCCTGCCCATGATGGTCTCACGCAGGATATTCAAGCCCGTAGCCGGTTTGCTGTATGCATTGGGGCCAAACTGGATGATATTTTCGCTGTTGGTCATGATAGGCTCCAGTTGGTCTTTGGGCAGCTTCATATAATCAACGATCTTATAAGCCGGGCCTTTGCTAACGGGATATTTATTATCAAACAATTCTTCGGTTAAGTATTCAACAAAAGAGTTCAGGCCTTCGTCCATCCAAGTCCATTGCCTTTCGTCGCTATTGATGATCATGGGGAAGAAGTTATGGCCTACTTCATGTATCACCACACCCAGCATACCGTTCTTTGTTCCTTCGCTGTAGGTGCTGTTGGCACTGTAATTACCGGTGGCATCTTTTTCGGTACGACCGAAGTTGAAACAGATCATCGGGTATTCCATTCCATTCGCTGCTTCCAGGCTCTGAGCGACAGGGTATGGATAAGGAATGGTGAATTTTGAATAGCTCTTGATGGTATGCGCCACTGTTTTGGTGCTGTACTTCCTGTATAAGGCATAGGCTTCTTTTCCATAAGCGCTCATACACATCACTTTCTTTCCTTCCACGGTGGCCGGCATGGCATCCCAGATGAATTTGCGGGAAGAACCCCAGGCAAAATCACGAACCATATCGGCTTTAAAGATCCATGTCTTCTTCGCCTTTGATTTTGCTTTTTCTTTTTCTTTTGCTTCATCCAGTGTTACGATCTCGGTAACATCTTTAGCTGTTTGAGCAGCATTCCACCTTTGTAATTCTTTAGCAGAAAGAATGGCCGGGTAATTCTGGCACTGGCCGGTTGCCATCACCACGTGATCAGCCGGAACGGTCATGGCCACTTTATAATTTCCAAATACCAGGGCAAACTCACCGGAGCCTACAAACTGGTGGTTCTGCCATCCCTGGAAATCGCTGTACACACAAAGGCGTGGGAACCACTGTGTCATGGTATACAGGTCATTTCCATCTTCGGGAAAATTCTCAAAGCCGCCGCGGCCGCCGTATTTGGTTCTTTCAATGATGTTATAGTTCCAGTCAACTTTAAATACAAAACTCTGACCTGGTTTCAGTGGCGTTGGCAATTCAACCCTCATCATGGTTTTGTTGATGGTATATGTAAGCAGTTTACCTGCCGCATCTGCCACCCGCTGGATATTAACGCCGTACTCCCGGTCTTTATCGATCTTGCCGCCGTATCTTGAAATATCGGCTTCGGTAATGGTACGGGGCATTCCATTGCTTCCCTGGTAACCGGAGTTATTGGTATTGCTGTGTTCATTCTCATCCAGCTGAAGCCAGAGGTAGGTGAGCACATCGGGAGAATTATTAAAATAAGTAACGGTTTCTTTACCTAACAAACGGCGGTTGGGTTCGTCCAGTTCGCAGGTTATGTCGTAATCGCAACGTTGCTGCCAGTATTTAGGACCGGGGGCACCGCTTGCAGTACGGTATTCGTTAGGTGTGGGAAGAATGGTACCCAGTTGTTCAAAACGGTTACCGTGGTTACTGCCCGGGTTGTTCTTAATGTCCTGGGCATTTGTGCAAATGCTTACGAACAACAGAAGCACAATGGCTGATACTTGTTTCATTTTATACTATTGAGGTTTTGATTTGTTTTAAATTCAAGATGCGGGGTAGTGTTCCCACGCTATCAATATTCCTTTTATCAACCCAATGGCCGATAATCCCCATACCCACCATTTCCGTTTAAGCCCCGCCACATTCACCGCCAGATAGCCCAGTATTAATATCCCCGTTACCACTACGATCTGCCCCGCTTCGAGCCCGATATTGAATCCAAATAAACTCCAGCCCATGCTTTCGTCCTTTACCATCATGAACCGGATATAATTTGCAAACCCAAGACCATGGATCAATCCAAAGAACAAAGCTAAAAAATAATTGAGCCTGAGTGACCTGGGTTCATAATCTTTCTGCAGGAAATTAAAGAGCGCCGTTATGATAATGGTGCAGGGAATTAAGAACTCCACCCATTTACCGTCAACCCGGATGATATCATACACACTCAATGCCAGTGTGAGTGAATGGCCGATGGTAAAGGCCGTTACCAGGACCAGTACCTGCTTCCAGTTCCCGATCAGATAGATCGCACTCAGTGCCAGCACAAACAGCAAATGATCCCAGGCATCGGTTGAAATGATATGACTCCAGCCTAAATCAAAATAAAAACCCAAATTCCTCATTAACCTGTTTACAATTAAATGTTTGTATTAGTTTTGCTGTTCAAATATCTTTAAAGAAACGATTTTTTACCAATCTCTTTGCTAAATGGCAGGTATTTTATTTAAATGGTTGATGGTTGGCGGTTTTTTACTCCCCAATCCAACCCCGGCAGAACAGGTTCTTCATCCCATCTATGTAAGTGTTACAGAAATTGAGCACAACAGCAAGGATAAAACCCTGGAGATAAGCTGCAAGATATTCACCGATGACTTTGAAAAAGCGCTGAGGCAGCAATTCAATACCCATGTAGATCTGTTGAACCCAAAAGAAAAAGCAGCGATGGAGAAACTGGTGAGTACTTACGTATTAAAACATCTCTTAGTAAGGGCGGATGGCAAACCGCTTGCCCTGCAATACCTCGGTTACGAGCAGCAGGAAGAAGGCATTGTTAGTTTTTACCAGGCAACAAATATTCCTTCGGTAAAAAAGATAGAGGTAACTGATAATATCCTGTTCGAATACAAGAAAGAACAGATCAGTCTTCTGCACGTTATTGTAAATGGGAACCGAAAAAGCACCAAACTTGTAAACCCGGAGGAGAAGGCGGGGTTTGAGTTTTGAGAAGGTTTCGGGTTTGAGGTTTGTGGTTTGAAGTTTGAGGCTTGAGGTTGAAAAGAGTAAAATGAATTTAACAGTTTCTCAAACGGCATACACCCAACTTCAAACTACAAACCTCAAACTACTTCAAACACTAATTATCTTCCATCTCTTCCTTGATCTCTTCCGATATCTTCACCAGCAGTTTATCGATCCGCTGCCCATCCATATCAATGATCTCGAAGTTGAACCCGTTCCATTCGAAGGTTTCGCCGGTGACGGGAATATGTTTCAGCTCATGCAGTACAAAACCTGCCAGGGTATCAAAATCGTGTTCGCCTTCATTCATCCATTCGGTCTTTTCAAAATGACTTAAAAAATCATAGAAGGGGATCTGGGCATCTACCAGGAAAGTCCCGTCCTGCCTGGTTACGATCTCATATTCTTCCTGGCCTGTTTGCGGCACATCGCCCACAATGGCTTCCAGTATGTCATTAAGGGTGATCATGCCTTCTAACGTACCATACTCGTTTACGATAAAGCAACTGTGTATCTTGGTGGATTTAAATTTTTCCAGCAACTGGTAGGGACTGTTATTTTCCGGAACGAAGATCGCCTGTTTGGCCAGGTCTTTAAGCAGGGTGGATGGCGAAGCTTTGATGATGTCTTTCACAAACACCACCCCGGTAATATCATCCACCTGTTTATCGCAGATGGGGTAAGTGGAATAGGTAAGCGTATCAAATTTGTCTTTAAATGTCTGCACGCTGTCCATCTGGTCGAACCAGATAATATCGGTACGATGGGTCATCAGCGATGTAATGTTTCGGTCGCCCAGGTGAAAGATCCGTTCAATGATATCTTTTTCTTCTTCTTCGATGGCCCCATGTTCGCTGCCTTCGCTGATCATGGCCTTTATCTCCTCTTCCGTTACCTGGTTGTCTTTCACCTTCAGGTTAAAGAGTTTCATGATCAGGTGGGTAGATGTGGTGAGTAACCAGATAAAAGGAAAAGTGATCCTGCTCAGCCAGCTCATGGGCCGGGCTAAATTCTTGGAAATATATTCCGGCCGGGCCAGCCCGATCCTTTTTGGAACCAGTTCGCCCAATACCAGGGAGAAATAAGTAAGCACCACCACTATTATGGCTGTGGCTATCCCTTCACTGTAATGCTTCGACCATTCGAAACGGCTGAAATACTCCGCAATGGGTGTCTTTAATTTTTCGCCGGAAAAGATACCGGTCAGCAACCCGATGAGCGTGATGCCTACCTGCACCGTGGAAAGAAACACATCCGGGTGATTGGCGAGTTTGAGTGCGGCTTTTGCCTTCTCGTCGCCTTTATTTGCCTGCGCTTCCAGCCTCGCCTTACGGGATGATACCAGGGCAATTTCTGCCATGGAAAATATCCCGTTAAGCAGTATAAGCCCGAATATGATCAATATCTCTGTCATGTATTATTGTAAACCGTAGGTTCTGTTAAACGATCTGCCCGACAAATATCCGATAAGTATTCCAATCAGGGCCCCGCAGGTTATATCCAGCGGGTAATGCACGCCCACATATACCTGTGCAAAGGATATGCTGAATGCCCAAAGGAGGAACAGCCCCGGCCAGTATTTAAAGTGGTTTTTCAGCGTGATATATAAGAACATGGCAATGCTGAAGTGATTGGCGGCATGCGATGAAGTGAAACTGGAGCTCTGGGGCCTGTACCCCACCAATACATGTACCCAGCCCGCAATATCCGGTTCGTTGCAGGGCCGCAGGCGGATGATATTTTCTTTGATGATCTTACTGCTTACAAAATCGCTCATTATCACCGTACCGGCGGCGAATAAGACCAGCCACCAGCCATTTTTGCGGAAGTTGATGAGTATAAACAGAAGTAAAAAAAGATACAGGGGCAACCACATGGTGGAATTACGCAGCCAGGGCATCAGCCAGTCGAAGAAAATATTACTCCACTGGTTGTTCACGATCCTGAATAAATGCCGGTCGTAGGCAAGAAGTTGTTCTGTCATTCCGGGTGCAGCCTTAAAGAAGCCGCAACCAAAAATAATTAAACTAATTTTGTTCACTCATTAAATATTGTGCATGCTTTTTCTGCAAAGGATCCCAAGGCTTTTACGCTGGATATTTTCGGTACTGCTGTTGTTGCTGCTGGTGATGACGCTTGCCCGCTTCATTGTGTTCTGGAAATTCAACCCGCCGGGCAAGGCTTTCTCCGGCTCAGCCTTTATCATGGGCTTTCGTTTTGATGCCCGGGTATTGGCCATCATTGGCCTGCTGATGTTGCTGCTTTGCGCCCTTCCTTTTTTAAATCCTTTTAAAAATGGCAATGCCCGCAGGTTCTGGAACATTTTGTTACCGGTTATTTTCCTGCTGATGCTGTTTGTGTTTGCCATCGACTTTTATCACTTCGATTACCTGCACCAGCGGCTGAACGCCACCGTGCTCAATTACCTGCAGGACGCCGGCATCTCCTTCAACATGATGTGGCAGAGTTATCCGCTGCTGAAAATAAGTATTGCACTGATCCTGGTTTTTGTTCTGGCCAGATTCATCTTTGGCAGGCTGCTTGCCCGTTACCAGCAACAGGATAGTTTTTACAAACGGAAAGGGATCGTTGTATACGTCATTTCTATTCTTATCCTTGGTGGTTTCATCTTCGGGAAACTGGGTCAGTTTCCATTACGCTGGAGCGATGCCTACACATTAAGCGATGATTTTAAAGCCAACCTGGCGCTGAATCCTTTCCAGAGTTTTTTAAGTACGCTTAGTTTCAGGAACTCATCTTACGACATAAAAAAAGTGAGAGAAGCTTACCCCATGATGGCAACATATCTTGGTGTGAACAAGATGGACAGCAGTGTCTTGAATTATGAGCGGAATATTCCGGCAACACAGCCAGGTAACAACAAACCCAATATCGTACTCGTGATCTGCGAAAGTTTCAGTGCGTACAAAAGCAGTATGTACAATAACCCGCTCAACACTACGCCTTATTTTGCTGAGCTGTGTAAGAACGGTGTTTTCTTCGACCGTTGTTTTACGCCCGCCTATGGCACGGCCCGTGGCGTATGGGCCACCATCACCGGTATACCCGATGTGGAAAGTCCGAAAACGGCCAGCCGCAACCCCAATGCCGTTGACCAGAATACCATCATCAATGAGTTCAGGGACTATAACAATTTTTATTTCCTGGGCGGCAGCGCCACCTGGGCCAATATACGTGGCG
>DAOQRQ010000117.1:0-8320 GCA_035355815.1 Ferruginibacter sp.
TCATAAGATTTTAAATTTTAAATATGCTTGAACAATATAAGAACGTACAAATATACTATTAATTGCTTATGCAACTAGTATATTAACCAGTTTTTAGTAATCTTTTTACAGGCTGGTAGTACAGTTTTTAGGTAAGTGTTTGAAATTCTTTCAGATAGAAAGGTTCGCTATAAGCCAGGTCGGCAAATCGTTTTTTACTGGCCATAGAATGAGAGAGACTGGCCAAGCCTTCGGGCAACACGTCAACTTCTTCAAATACCGCTTTTGGATGATTACAAATGCCTCTCCATTTGGCAGAACCGCTTCCAAAAAAAAGGATCTTATGGGCAGACAATTCCTGTTCAAACGATAGTTCATTCAGAATGAACGGTCGGGGACTGAGATACGGATTCAACTCTTTATCATAGATAGCAGTAAATACTTCCATGCGTCTTGCATCAATCATCGGGCAAAATAAAACAGGATCATTTTCAAAAGAAAAAAGAAGCGTAGCAGAAACGGTCAGTACTTCAAGCGTATTTAAAGCGATCAAAGGTTTTTTCAATGCATAACATAACCCCTTTGCACTTGCCATTGCTACCCGTAACCCGGTGTACGAACCCGGTCCGGCAGTAACGGCTATGGCATCAACATCTGCTAATTGTATACCAGCTGATTTTGAAAGCTGTAAAACAGCAGGCTGTAAAAAAGAAGCATGATCTTTTTGTGATTCATTATCCAGGTAATGCAAAACCTTTCCGTCTTGTGCCAAAGAGATATGGGCCCGCTGACCTGATGTATCGATATTCAGAATAAGACTCATGTTGTTCTTTGGGTTACTTCTTTTATTAAAAGATCTGCCGGTTTATAACGGCTGCTTTCTTTATTTAATTTTTCTAGCAAAGCAACAATGTTTTCAGTGCCGATCGCTGTACTCCATTCAAAGGGACCAAAAGGGTAGTTGGTGCCGAGTTTCATCGCAATATCGATCTCTCTTTTACTGCTCACTTCATCTTCCAGGGCAAGGAATGCTTCATTTACAATCATGGCAATTATTCTTGCTGCAATAAAACCAGGTTCATCGGCCACCACGTGTAACCGGATGCCAAGGCTTTCAAGAACAGATCTGGTATGTTCGTCAATAGTACCTGCCATTTCCCAGGCCGGTCTTTGTAAAAAACCTGGCCACCCGTTTATTCGTATAACATTGGCCGGCGCTTTTAATTCCTGCAGGGTTTCAATAACAGAATTAATGATAACTGTTTTTTTCAGTGAAGAATAATCCGGCAGCATATTATTTCCTGTCAGATCAAAATAAGCATCAGCCGTTTGGTGGTATGCAAATTCATTGCACTCTTTAACCCTTTTCCATTCTGCCTTTGGATATGCTCTTGTCAGCACTTCCCATTGTTCATCCGATGCCGCTACAACGATCTGCATAAAAATTTTTTACAAAAATAGGTGGTTGAGAAAAGATATATTTGCAATTCTCTAAATAAACCTTCGTTATGAAAAAAATAATTAACACACCCGATGCACCGGCTCCTATCGGACCCTATAACCAGGCAGTACAAAGCGGGGATATGCTGTTCATTTCTGGCCAGATCGCTTTGATACCCGGAACCAGCGACCTGTCTGATGCAGATATTGCTGCCGAAACCAACCAGGTAATGAAAAATCTTAATGCCATCTTAAAAGCGGCAGGCATGGGCTTTGACAACGTGGTTAAAACCACCATTTTCCTGAGTGATATGTCTTTATTTGGCGCTGTTAATGAAGTTTATGGCAGCTATTTTGAATCCGGATTCCCGGCCAGGGAAACAGTGGCTGTTAAGGGGTTGCCCAAAAATGTAAATGTAGAGATCAGCATGATCGCTTCAAAATGAATACCGGAAGAATCATAATTATTACGGCAAAAGTTCACCAGTCGCTGATCGATACCTTGGAACAAAAAGGATACGGTGTGCTTCATCATCCACTCATCAGTTATGATGAATTGATGCAGATCGTTGCGCAGGCGGAAGGCCTTATTGTAACCACCCGGATCCGGATCGACAAAAAGCTACTTGATGAATCGGTGAACCTGAAATGGATCGGCAGAATGGGCAGTGGTATGGAACTGATCGATGTGCCGTATGCCGAAAGCAGGGGTATCAGGTGCATAAGCAGCCCGGAAGGGAACCGGAATGCCGTAGCCGAACATGCATTGGGTATGTTGCTGAGCCTGATGCATAAGATCAACAGCAGCTCTAACGAAATAAAAGAAGGGAAGTGGATACGGGATGAGAACCGGGGTGTTGAGCTGACGGGAAAAACGGTGGGTATCATCGGCTATGGAAATACCGGGAGTTCATTTGCAACGTTATTGTCTTCATTTAATGTAACTGTTCTTGCTTACGATAAATACAAATTTGATTTTGGGCAGGGCTATATCAAAGAGGCAAATATGGAACAGATTTGCCGCTATGCAGATGTGATAAGTTTTCACCTGCCGCTTACTGATGAAACGAAGAATATGGCCAACGAAGAATTCTTTGCAGCAGTAAAGCAACGGCCCTATATCATTAATACGTCAAGAGGTACGGTGGTAAAAACCCAGGCCCTGATCGGGGCATTGCAGGAAAATGATATTGCAGGGGCCGCCCTGGATGTTTTGGAAAATGAAAAGATCGACAGTCTTACCCCCCGGCAAAAACAAGAAATCGATTTCCTGGTAAACCAGCCTAACGTATTGATTACGCCGCATATTGCCGGCTATTCGGCCGAGGCCTTTTATAAAATGGGCCAGGTGATCATGGGGAAGCTTGGAATATAAAAATCTTATTATTACTTTTGTAATACACATGCAACGCCTTGGTACACCCGGGGCGTTGTATTTTTTTTGTTTGTCTAAATAGAATGTTATGAGCGGAACGAATTACGTAACAGCAGAAACCTTTGAGCGGTTAAAATCAGAATTGCAGCATTTGAAAGGGGTTGACCGGCCCGCTGCCAGTCATGCCATTGCCGAAGCAAGAGAAAAGGGTGACCTGAAAGAGAATGCCGAATACGATGCAGCCAAAGAAGCCCAGGGAATGCTGGAAGCTAAAATAAAACACCTGGAAGGCGTTATTGCCAATGCCCGGATCCTGGATGAAAAAAATATTGATACCAGCAAGGTTTCCATACTTACCAATGTAACCCTTACCAACCTGAACACGAAGAAAAAAGTTACCTATAAGATCGTGTCGGAAAATGAAGCCGACCTGAAGCAGGGAAAGATATCGGTAACATCTCCCATCGGAAAGGCCCTGCTGGGGAAGACCGTTGGCGAAACGGTGGATGTGCAGGTACCGGCCGGGGTCCTTAAGTTCCAGGTAGAGAGCATTGACCTGTAAATTTTAAAAAGATCATTTACACCCATCCGCCAGCTGGCGGATGGGTTTTTTTTGTGCCGTATCTTTACAAAAATCATTTTGTATGACCATCTTTTCAAAGATCATAGCCGGCCAGATACCTTCGTATAAAATTGCGGAAAGCGAAAAGTTCATAGCCTTTATGGATATTGAGCCGCTGGTTACAGGCCATGTGCTGGTGGTTCCTAAAACAGAAGTAGACAAGATCTTTGATGTGCCGGATGAATACCTGGCCGAGATGCTGGTATTTGCCAAACCCATTGCAAAAGCAATTGAAAAAGCATTTAACTGCAACCGCTGCGGCATCAGTGTCATCGGGCTGGAAGTGCCGCATGCACACATGCACCTGGTTCCCATCAATTCATCCGGTGACCTGAATTTTACAAAGACCAAGCTAAAAGCTTCTGCAGAGGAGTTAAAAGCAGCACAGCAAAAGATACTGGCCGGCCTTAACTAACGGTAAGCCGAAAGCCAACCCCATGAATGGTTTCCAGTATGATCCGGGGATCGGCCTTAAAATGTTTACGCAGTTTGGTGATAAATACATCCATGCTTCTTCCCAAAAAATAATCATCCTTACCCCATACATTCAGTAACACTTCTTCCCGTTTTAATACCTTATTCTCGTGCTGGGCAAAAAAGCGGAGCAGGTCTGATTCTTTTTGCGTGAGGGTGATCACATCTGTTTTAGTATATAGCTTCAGTTCATTAAATACAAATTTCAGGTCGCCTAACTGGTATACTTCTACGGTATCGGCCTGCAGTTTTTTGGTTCGGCGTAAAAACACTTCCATCCGCATGATCAGTTCTTCAATGCTGAAGGGCTTGGTGATATAGTCATCAGCACCTGACTGAAAACCCTTAAGCTTGTCTTCCTGCATGCTTTTGGCTGTTAAGAAGATGATGGGCACCACATCGCTTTGCTGCCGTATCTTCTTAGCCAGTGAAAAACCATCACGTACAGGCATGTTTATGTCCAGCAGGCAGATGTCGAACTCTTTTTTCTGAAACTGTTGCCAGGCCACTTCACCATCCGGGCAATGGGTTACTTCAAAGTCAACATCCTGCAGGGAGTCTTTAATAACAAAACCCAATGAAAGGTCATCTTCTGCCAATAAAACTTTTGCTTTTGCCATGGTGCCTGGTTTAAGTTCGTGGTATGCTGATGCGGAATGTACTGCCTTTTCCCGGTTCGCTTTCCAGATCGATCTTCCCGTTATGCGTATCGATCACTTTCTTAACAAAATTCAGACCAAGCCCGAATCCTTTACTGGTATGAAGCTCTCCCTGGGTGATGCGGTAGAACCGGTCAAATATCTTTTTTTGATGTTCTGCTGCAATGCCTATGCCGTTATCTTTTACCGATACCATAAGATCGGTACCGCTGATGGCCGTATCGATCTCTATCACGGGAGTGGGCGCATACTTAATAGCGTTTTCGATGAGGTTGATAAAGCAAAGCCTTAGATATGACTTATCCGCTTTCACCAGGATCTGGGGGATGGAAAACCTGGTGTGAATGGTTGCATTCTTCTGTTCGATAAGCGGCTGCAGGTCGTTGATCGCTTCTTTTATCAGGAGGTTCACATCAAAACTTTCCTTTTCCAGCGGCAACGAGCTTCGGTCGGTATAAGCGATCTCTAAAAGCCGCTGTACCTGCGCCTGCAGGTGAGAGGTTTGCTCACTGATGATGCCGGCATAATTGTTCAGCTTTTCGGGTTTCTCCACGATACTTTTTTGCTGAAGTACGTCTGAAGCGATCTTGATTACCGCCAGGGGTGTTTTGAATTCGTGCGTGAAATTGTTCACAAAATCCCTTTGTGTTTCGTTGTAAAATTTCTGCCGGTAAAAATAAAAAACACTGAACCCGAATCCCACCAATACCAGCAGCAGTAAACCGCTGGAAGCGATCCAAAAGAGCATTTGCTTTATGATATACTGGCCCCGGTGAGGGAAAAATATGATGATGTACGAATAATCTTTTTTGATCAGTGGCAGATCGGGTTCTTTGGAAGATTCATGGTATGCATCGGGCAGGTCGATGTATTTCTGAATGGTGAAAGTATCCTGGCCGGGATAATAAATGGCCGCCCGGCAATCGGAATACACATCAAAATCGGTCAGTTCTCCTTTCAGGTTCACCCAGAGTTTACTCAGGTCCGGGTTGCAGTCGATCTTTAAGAGGTATACATCGGGGTTGATATTTTCCACCACTTTCTGTACATTATCCTTCACATCATTTACCAGTTCCATATCGGCATAAAGCGCCCGTATGCTTTTGGATACATTGATGTTGAACTGCTTTTCTTCATAGCGGTAAACCTTCTGCAGCCAGATAAGCTGTATGGCAATGATGAGGGTAACTAAAACCGTACTGATCAGTATTACCAGCCTCAGTGTTCTTGAACGGATGACCATTGGTGTATTATTACTGCAAAGGTTTTATGAAATGAAAGATATTTTTGTTAAGAACGGGTTAAGCATGCTTCTTTACCTTACCGGGGTTCTTTGCGATAAAGTCCTTCCAGCCAGATACTTTTATGCCTTCACCCGTTGTGATCGTCTTCTGCTGAAAATGATGACAAACCGCTACCGCCAGTGCATCGGTGGCGTCGTAATGTTTTGGATCTTCTTTAAATGCCAGTATCTGCTGCAGCATCTTCATCACCTGTTCTTTTGCCGCATTGCCATTTCCGGTAACGGATTGTTTTACTTTTTTGGGAGAGTATTCGGTCACTTCCAGCCCGTGCCTCATGGCAGCCGCAATGGCCACGCCCTGTGCCCTGCCTAATTTCAGCATGCTCTGCACGTTCTTACCAAAGAAAGGCGCTTCAATGGCAAAGCTGTCGGGCTGGTACTTTGTAATGAGGCCGCTTACCGTATTAAAGATCAGTTGCAGCTTTTGGTATCCGTCTTTTACTTTACCGGGTTGTAATACACCCATATCAACCAGCGTTATATGGTTGCCCTGCACTTTCACCAGGCCATAACCCATGATGATGGTGCCCGGGTCGATACCTAAAATAATGCCTGTTTTCTTTTCCAATGCGCTGATGAAATAATTAAAGTAACATTGTGTATTGAACAAAAGTATCAAAATATTACTCAAATGGATCGTTGGTCCTTTGCTGGCAGCCTGGCTATTCTGGTCGCTTTACCAGCAGGTGAAGAACCAACCCGATATTGATGCATCCATTGCCTTGATCAAGACCATTCCATTCGGTTCTTCTGCCTGGAAATTCTGGATGGTGATCGCTTTTGTATTTGTGAACTGGGGACTGGAAGCCCGTAAATGGCAACTGCTGGTGAAGGCCATTCAGCCCATGTCCTTTTTCACCGCATTTAAATCGGTATTATGCGGCGTAACCCTTTCGTTGAATACACCCAACCGGGTAGGCGAATACGGCGGACGGATACTTTTTGTAAATGAAGGCAACCGTATCAAAGCCATCACACTTTCTATTGCAGGCAGCATAGCACAGCTTATCATCACTATGCTGATGGGTTGCCTGGGCCTGGCCTGGTTGCTGTTTACCATGAAGGAATCAGCCACCTTAATGGGCATCTCTGTTTTTTGGTTACGTATTTTTTTATATGGCAGCATTTTTGCAACCACGGGCTTTATGATATTTTTCTTCAGGCTCAACTGGCTGGTGCGTTTACTGGAAAGATTACCTTATGCAGACAGGTTTTCAAAATACATTAACGTTTTGGAAACATTTGAAGCAAAAGTTTTGTTAAGGTTACTTTCTATTTCTTTCTTCCGCTATATTATTTTCGTTTTACAATACATCTTTATGCTGCAGTTACTGCACGTGGAAGAAAGTATATGGACGGGGTTCTGGCTGATCACCGTAATGTTCTGGATACTGGCCATCATCCCTTCTGTGGCAGTGGCCGACCTGGGGATACGGGGAACGATCGCCAAAACCTTATTCATTTACGGTAACAATACCAATACCATCGGGATATTAACCTGTACGTTCGGTATCTGGCTGGTAAACCTGTTCATTCCTGCCGTGATCGGCAGTTTATTAATTTTAGGAATCAAAATAAGAAAAGAAAAATGATGCATTACGCCAAATTAGCTTTACTCTTCGCCGGCCTGTGCTGTGTAAGCTTTTCATCGGGCGATGAAACCTTTTGTAATGTGCGTAACACGGCCTTTAAGGCAGAAGAAGAGATACGGATGAAGGTTTTTTACAGTACCATGGGTATGTATGTGGGCGCCGGGGAAGCTGTTTTTACTGCATCGCTGGAACGCTTCAATGGTAAACCTGTGTATCATTTTACCGGCGACGGTAAGACCTATTCTTTCTTTGATAATTTTTTTAAGGTAAGAGACAAATACGAAAGTTATGTAGATACCGCCAGCATGCTGCCTTATAAATTTGTTCGTAATGTGGATGAGGGCGGGTATAAAAAATACAATAACGTAACCTTTAACCAGGAGACCAATACTGCCGTAAGTACCAACGGTGTTTTTAAAGTAGGCCCCTGCATGCAGGATGTGGTGAGCTCGGTTTATTATGCACGCAATATCAATTTTGATAAATACAAGCCCGAAGACAAAATACCATTCGACATGTTCCTCGACGATGAAGTGTACCATCTTTATATCCGCTATATGGGCAAGGAAAAGATCAAGACAAGGTTTGGCAAGTTTAACGCCATTAAAATAAAACCGCTCCTGATCAAGGGAACCATTTTTGAAGGCGGAGAAAAAATGACGGCCTGGCTGAGTGACGATCCCAATCATGTATTATTAAGGGTGGAAAGCCCGATAGCCGTGGGAAGCATTAAAGTAGATATGATGTCGTATAAAAACCTTCGGTACCCGCTTAGCTCGCTGATAAGCGCCCGGTAATACTACAGGTCGCTGAGTTTAAAAACGTCTTTCTGCCTGATCCCCTTCTCGGTTAGCTGCAGGTTGCAGCATTCGTTCT
>DAOQRQ010000118.1:0-8320 GCA_035355815.1 Ferruginibacter sp.
ACCCAATACGTATTGGGTACCGTTACATTTATATCAAGCGAATCAGCTTTATCCTGCATATCTGCTTTGCAAGGCCACCAATCCCGGTCTTCGTAAGATTCTGAAAGAGTGTAAATATACCAGTTGCCGGAACCTGCGGGCAATTCTCCACGTTGAAAACCTTCTTCCTGTCCGTAAACAGCCGGAGGTGTACCGGAATAGGCAATGCTCACCGAATCAAGTGTACCTATCGTGGTAATGGTGGAAGGCAGGTTGACCGTAAGCGTATCTACCGCTCCGCTGGCCGGAAAAGATCTGGTACAATTTATTCCGTGATAGGTTACAATAAGCGATGCGTTATTGAAAGCGCTTTTATTCAGATCGAACGTAAGTACCGAAACATTTGCTGCGGTGGTCTTAAAATAGGTGGTAACGGTTCCCGCAATGTTCTTTGATACACTCGGGTCAATGGTCCAGTCGCAACGATAGTAAACAACATCAATATTGGCACCGGTACCACTATGGCCGGTTGAATTGAGTGCAACCGGGGAATTAAAATGCTGGGCAGAGGCAGAATGTCCTGCAAATAACAATAAAGCAGTGAAAAAGTAAAACTTGGTTCTCATTTCGAATTTTGGATTTGCTGATTCTAAAGGGAATATCTTCTTACTCAAAACGGGAAACCTGAATCTATAATTGTTTTCCAATGTTAAATTTTGTAATTATTTTTCTACAAGTTATTGAAAAATCACTACTGTTCTTTACGCCGTGTTTCTACCCGTATCTTTCCCTATGGTTCTCAGGTAGTTTTCTCCTTTTAGCTGCTTGTTTTACATCCGGATCTACGATTTTTCCGGTCATATTACCGAAGACAATCAAGGTTCTTGTTTTACGGAAACTGTACAAGTATGTAAAAAAATTACTACAATATTTTTTTGCATTAACCCGTTTCTACCTGGATAGAGAAAATCCAAATTCGCATGAAAAAATTCTGCCTCCTGGCGGCGATCTTTTGCCTTACCAAATTTTCATTTGCCCAGCTTACAGTTACCAGCAATCCTTCCAGCGCCAATATTTGTGCAGGAAACGCTGTAAGCATCACTGCTTCTGCAACCCCGGTAGGTTATTCTGTTGCAGGCATAACAAACAATCCGTATGACCCTACTTTTTTTGCAACCGACATCCTGGTAGATCAATTGAACAGTATTGTTGTTCCCGTGAGTTCAGGAACGCTGGATGACGGACGTTGGGATAATATCACCCTGCCTTTTACTTTTCGCTTCTACGGCAACAATTTTAATGCAGTAAACATCAGTACTAATGGATGGATAGGAATGGGCAGCAGCAATACCACCACCACGGGCCTTGGAGTAGCATTACCTAATGCCTCAGCACCAAATAATGTAATACATGCCATAACCTCCGATCTTACATTTGCCGGTGCATCCAATGCTGCAGTATTACAATACTTCACGGTTGGCTCCAGTCCTAACAGGAGATTTGTGGTGGATTACAGTAATATAAAATTTTTCACTGGCTCAGCCACTGCCAATGTACAGGTTATCTTATACGAAACCACCAATGTGGTGGAGATCCATACAACCAATTGCACCAATACTACAGAACCCAAAGCACAGGGTATTGAGAACAGTACCGGAACGATCGCATCCGTGGCTACCGGCAGAAATAATACAACCAACTGGACCGGTATGCCGAATGCATATCGCTTTACACCCGATAATATAAATTTCACCTGGTCTCCCGGTACCGGCCTCAACACTACTTCCGGAGCAACGGTTATCGCATCTCCTTCAAGTACCACTACGTATACGGTCAGCGCAGTAAATCCTTCAAATGGATTTACAGGTAATACCACCGTAACAGTAACCGTTGATCCGGCCTCTTACATATTGGCAGCCACAGCGGGTGGTCCATCCATCTGCCAGAACATAAGTGTTTCGCCATCCGGCACCAGTTACCGTGATGGCAACTGTAATATTATTGCAACGATCACACCGGCGGGTGTATCGCCGGTATCCAATTCTATTTTCACCTGTGTGAAAGCAGATACCGGTGCCAATAAAATGGGAACATCTACTTTGTACCTGGCCAGGAAATACGATATTGAGCCATTGCTTAATCCATATCCTGCCACATCAACCGCTAACATCACATTATATTATAAGCAGAGTGAGTTCAATAATTATAATACAAAAGCAACCGACAGCGGGTTCAAATTACTGCCAACAGGTCCGGCCGATGCAACCGGCATTAATAATCTTTTGCTAAGGCAGTTTCACGGCACGGGTACAAACCCCACCAATTATACCGGTCCATCGCAGGACTTTACTACCGCCACCAGCGGCTTTACCGTAACGTGGAATGCAACCCATAGCTGGTGGGAAGTGTTGGTACCTGTTACCAGCTTCTCGGGTTTTTATATTACCAGCGCCCCGGTTACTGTATTACCCATCACTATGGAATACTTTAAGGGAATACAGCAAAATGGAAAACATTTACTCAGCTGGAAAGCCACCTGTACGTCGGCCAGTGTAATCTTTGAAATACAAAGAAGCACCGATGGGCAACACTTTACGACTATCAACAGTATTACTGCCAGCCAGGCAAGATGCAGTGAACCTTTCGGCTATACCGATGATAAACCGGTGAATGGCATCAACTACTATCGTATAAAAATGACCGATGCCGACGGTAAAGCAACGTTCAGCAGTATCCTTTCACTGGTACTTAAAATAAAAGGCGCCGATGTGCTGGGCATTTCACCAAACCCCGTTACCCGGGGAGAGAATGCCTTATTAAAACTGAATGCATTTGAAAAAATACAATCCAATATCATGGTTACCGATTTTACAGGAAGGGTATTGCGGACACAATCGGTGCAACTGGTACCCGGCATCAACCAGGTTACCATCAATACGCTTTCATTGGTAAGCGGCATTTATCATGTAACCGTATTTACACCGGGCGAGCCCGCAAAAACAGTGCGATTGGTAAAACATTAGGTTACTAACCCCCAACTATAAGCACAAGGGCTGCCATGTGGCGGCCCTTATTGTTTTGCAATATCACCGGGCAATACCTCAATAAATTGTATTTTTACCCCTCAACAGATAAACACATGAGCGCCATTACAGAACACAAGCCCGTTATTGGATTTACCTGCGGAGACCTGAACGGAATAGGAATTGAATTACTGATAAAAACCCTGGGCGATAACCGCATACTGGATATCTGTACCCCCGTGATCTTTGCCAATAACAAGGTGCTGAACT
Organism: Ferruginibacter sp.; assembly: GCA_035355815.1. GTDB lineage: Bacteria > Bacteroidota > Bacteroidia > Chitinophagales > Chitinophagaceae > Ferruginibacter. The sequence continues at coordinate 3,273 of DAOQRQ010000118.1, forward strand.
TTTACAGGAAGGGCCTTCCCGGCTATAACATGAATTTCATGAGCATGAAAGAACTGGGCCGTGTTAACCACAAACAACTGAACCTGTATAATTGCTGGGAAGATGAAGTGAATATCAATCCCGGTATCTTAAACGACATTGGCGGGCAATATGCCGTAAAAAGTTTAACTGCAGCCGCACAGGCTTTGAAGGAAAACAAAATAGATGGCCTGGTAACAGCGCCCATTCATAAAAACAACACCCAATCGCAGCAATTTAATTTTACCGGGCATACGCCTTACCTGAAAAACCTGTTCGGTACGGCCGATGTGGCCATGATGATGATCGCCGAGAACATGCGGGTGGCATTGCTCACCGAGCATGTACCGGTAAAAGAAGTGGCTCAGCACATCAGTAAAGAAAGCATCATCAGTAAACTGCAGGTGATCAACAATTCATTGAAACGTGATTTTAATATCAATAAACCACGCATTGCCGTGCTGGGTTTAAATCCGCATGCCGGCGATGAAGGCCTGATCGGTAAGGAAGAAGAAGAGATCATTAAACCGGCCATTAAAGAAGCAAAGCACCGGGATGTTTTTTGTTTTGGCCCTTACTCCGCCGATGCTTTTTTTGCACGCGGGCAGCACGAGAAATTTGATGCGGTACTTGCCATGTACCACGACCAGGGCCTGATCCCTTTCAAGTCGATGGCCATTGGCGAAGGAGTGAACTATACAGCCGGGTTACCGGGTGTAAGAACATCACCCGATCACGGCGTGGCATTTGATATTGCCGGCCAGGGCAAGGCCGATGAGTCATCATTCAGGGAAGCCATCTATAAATGCATTGATATCATTAATGGGCGGAGGGAATACGATGACCAGCATAAAAATCCATTAAAGAAAATGAGTTCGGTGGTCATCGCAAACGCGGTGGATGAAAAGATCAGCGATATGCCGGAATGATGCAGCCTCTTCATCACTTAAATACATCATCAGCCAGTCCTTTATTAATGCTGTAAGAGTTAATGGTTATCTCTGCCCGTCCTTTCTTATTTTTTGTTTTACCGGCCTCCTGTTTAACAGCACTGCCGTCATCAAAATCAAAGGTCATCCCTTTAGGTAATTTATATTCTTTGGTATTGAAGGAAAAGATGATCTTATCGGGCAATCCAAAGGAAACATACTTAGCATAGCTCATCTCCAGTTCGTAGCTACCGTTATCCCTTGTAGTGGTTCTCGACCGGAGGATCACCTGCCGGGCTTCATCAATATATAAGGTAGAGAGCACCACATCGGCATTTTCATCCGAGGGTAACAGCTTCACCACCCTTACCGGTATGCCGGCCACTTTATCAACCCCCGCATCGAGCGCCGTATACGATCCGCTGCTGAGTACATTATTAAGGTTGATGCTCACGGTTCCTTTTGGCACAAATGAAATGCCTTTTTCATTTTTTATCTTAAGCTGGTTGGGCTTTTTAAAATAGATGACCACGTTCGCTACCGGTACTTTTAAAAAACTTACATTCGTTTTCATTTTACCCGATGCCGTATAGTCTTTTACCTGTTCAATCTTCGCTTTCACTTTTTCCACCAATTGGCTGACGTCCTGCGCATATAAGACGAAGGGTGTAAGCAGGCATAACATGATTATGGCAAGAATGGTTTTTTTCATATCACGACAGTATATCTTTTTTTCTGAACACCATTACAGATGCTGTAACAAATACAAGTGTATACGTTACTATCACGCCAATGCTTTTTAAAATAGCAGGCATATTCTCCACCGATCCCCGGATGGTTTGTCCATCGCCATCCACCGCAATGTAAAAAAATCCCTTCCAGCCAAGCATGTAGGTAGTGAACAGGTATGGCCGCAGGTATTTATCATACAGGGGTATCTGCATTTCGCTGATGAGCGTACACACGATAATGATGCATACCGTGCCCACAATGGGACCAATTGAATTATCCGACAAAACGGAAAGCAGGAGCGACAGCGATGCCACCAGTATTAAGGCCAGCGCTGCAAATCCAAAGGCGGCAAAGTACCGCCACAACACATCCACTTTTTCTATTTGGTGCATCTCCATTGATTTGGCAACCACCACATCGCCGGTGCCAAACAAAACAATGCTTAAAACCAGGGCAAACAATGCCATCCAGGCAAGCAATGCAATAACATAGGTTACAGCGGCAAAGAATTTTGCCAATACCAACTGGGTACGGCTGATGGGTTTGGAAACCAGTAAACGAAGCGTTCCCATATTGGCTTCTCCGGAAACAATATCTCCTGCCACCAACGCCACCAGTATGGGAACATGAATGAGCAACAGGTTAAGCACCAGAAAGCATATCCAGTAACCATTGTTGATCTTGTCGTAGGGTATCTCAAACGAATCATCCAGGAAACCCAGCCCGAACTGAAGATAATCTTTGCCGTTTGCGAGCAGGGCCAGTTGTATCAGTAAAATAAAGGCGGCGATGGCGCCAAAAGCAATGTAGGTTCTTGGCTTCCTGAATATTTTATACAGCTCAATCTGCAAAAGCTTCCACATGGCCGGGTTGGGTTGTAAGTGATAAAAAATAATCTTCCAGTGAATGGGTGGGATTTACAGAGAGTAATTTTATTTCCATCCCAACCAGGTCTGCAATAAGATCAGGCACGTCTTCTTTATTCATCTTAAGCTGGATATTTTTTGTGCCGGGCAGCAGTAACCCATTCCATTTTGAATGTTCCAGCTTTTTCCGGGCATCGGCATTATGGGCGGTTTCAATCTGCACCAAAGACTTCGATGGGTCTAATAATTCAGCTACATTCCCTTCCACCATTTTCTTTCCTTTATGAATGATGAGCATCCGGCTGGCGATCAATTCCACTTCGCTTAACAGGTGAGAAGAAACGAGGATTGTTTTTCCCATCTCCCGGCTTAGTTTTAGAATCAGGTTGCGCATATCGGCTATTCCCTGCGGATCCAATCCGTTGGTTGGTTCATCCAGTATAATGAGTTTGGGATCATGTACCAGGGCAACAGCAATACCCAGTCGTTGCTTCATTCCCTGGCTGAATGTTTTCACTTTGCTGTAAGCCCTGTCTTCCAGGCCAACTACTTTCAACTGGTTTAATAGTAAACTTCTTGTTGGATCTATGCCACTCATTTTTGCAAACAGTGCCAGGTTATCGTAAGCAGAAAGGTATTTATACAGGTCGGGTTTTTCTATCACTGCACCCACCTGCCTGAGAATTTGGGTGCGGTGAGTGAACAGGTCTTTCCCGAAAATACGAATCGAACCCCTGGTTGGCTTAACCAGTGTGAGCAACATGCGTATGGTGGTGGATTTACCGGCACCATTCTGTCCTAAAAAACCATACACATCACCTTCGTTAACGGTAAAGGAGAGATCGTTTACAGCATTGATTTCTTTAAATTGTTTGGAAAGATGGTGTACGTCTATGATCGCTGACATATCTTGCTATATTGTCAAAGGTAAAACAGATAAGCAAGTAAAAGGTTTGGAAAGGCCTATTTATATTTAAAATAACGGGCTTCGCTTTAAAATCCTACCCACCGGGGTTCATATAGGTTTGCAGGGCATTTACATAGGTTTCAAAAGCTTCAATACCTTTTTTGGTGATCTTGCAGATGGTTTGCGGGTAGTTATTGCTGAACTGTTTAACCACCTCGATATACCCGGCATCCTTTAATTTGTTGATCTGTACGCTCAGGTTGCCGGCGGTGGAGTTCGTCTTCTCTTTTAGGAATGTGAACTCGGCTTCCCGTACGCTGATGAGCAGGCTTACCACGGCAAGCCTCAGTTGTGAATGTAATATAGGATCGAGTTCTTTAAATTCCATGACCAGGAGCCGGATTATTTTTTAGTGTTTTCATTTGTTCTTTTATACTCGGCCCAAAGGATCAGGCCGGGTATGATATAACCGATCAGCACAGCGCCTGCCATGATGAGCATATCGTATTTGAATTCCTTATTCTTGAAAATGGCGATGGCCCCTATCCAGTTAACAACCGCACCTACGATGAGAGCCTTCGACTTAACGGCGCCTCCCTTTATAAGCATTAAAAAAGCAAAAGCCATCAGCATAAAGCCAAAGCCTTCGTTGGGGCTAACTGAAATATTTATAGACAGAATAATTACAAAAACGCAGACGAAGAATCCGATGTCTACCATTTGCATCAGCTCATCCACATAGGTTTTTACTTTTTTTCGTTTGGGTTTCAATGCATCGTAGGCAAGCAGCACAATGGTAACCGCACCAAAAATATTCCAGCCCAGGAAAAGGTTCGCTGAACCGATGTTTATAAAGAAAAAGGTTGATACCGATGCCAGGATCAGCATGGTACCCCACAGCAGCCAGCTAAGTCCGTTATCGGTTAAGTTGGTTTTTGCCTGGCTGATCATCTGCTGAATGATCTCCAGGCTTTTTTCGCTTGAAAGTGGTTGATCGTTTTGCATATCAGTTTTGATTTTTGAATTTTATTCTGAGCATATAACCCGGAATGATCCAGGCAATAAGCACAGCCGATGCAATGAAGAGCAGGTAATAAACCGGTGCAGCAAATGTGGATGCTATGGCCAGCAGCCAGCATGCTATACCCCCTAATTTCAATGGTGTAAACCGCATAACGAACCCCGATAAAAATGTTGGGATGCCATAAAACAGCAATACCAGTGAGTTGACATATATCCACAGATTAAAACGTCCCATAACAACCATGAGCACGAACATGCATATGCCAAAACAGATCCAGATGGCATCAATAATGGCATCGCTGTATGTTTTTACTTTAACGTTCCGTTTTGCTTTTACCAGGTAAATAACCTGAAAGATTACCACTGCCCAGGTAATCGTCCAAACCCATTCCGGATGTTTTAGCAGGTTTAGTTTAATTGCTGCAAAATGGAAAAGCGAACATATAAATATTACCCAGCCCCATACTAAATATAAAAACCCGTTTTCGGTAAACCGGTTCTTTGCCTGGTTAATCATACTGTCAATTAACTGCAGGCTGTCTTTGGGAGAAAAATTTTCTGGTTGCATATACA
>DAOQRQ010000119.1:0-3568 GCA_035355815.1 Ferruginibacter sp.
CAGCGCTGAAAGATTTTTGCAACGACATCAACCAAAGCGGTGCATTGAAAGTAAACTACCAGTCAATTGGCCTGGAGAATGCATCAATAGATCAAACCACCTCCATCACCATTTACCGTATTGTGCAGGAACTGCTGAACAATACCATGAAACATGCGGCTGCCACCAACGCCATTGTGCAGGTTGGTAAAACAGACCAGGTATTATCGGTAACCGTGGAAGATGATGGAAAAGGTTTTGATAAGTCATTGCTGAATACCGCAAGGGGTATTGGCTGGGATAATATCCAGAACCGGGTAGAGTTTTTAAAAGGGCGGCTGGATGTGGATTCGCAGCCCGGCAAAGGAACTTCTGTTCACATTGAATTGAATGCATAATGGCGATAAAAGTATTTATAGTGGATGATCATTACATGGTGGTGGAAGGCATCCGCTCTTTGCTGCAGAATGAAAAGGGTATTGAGTGGACGGGCCATGCCATGAATGCAGAATCCTGTATGGCATTTTTAAAACAGCAACAGCCCGATGTTATCTTAATGGACATCAACCTGCCCGATAAAAGCGGGATCGACCTGTGTAAAGAAGTGAAAGAAAAATATCCTTCCGTATATATTGTCGGGCTCAGCACATTCAATCAGCAAAGTTTTATTCAGAAGATGCAGGAGAACGGAGCATCGGGTTATGTATTAAAGAATGCTTCACAGAATGAATTAATGGAAGCAATAATAACCGTGGCAAAAGGTAAAACCTATTTGAGCGACGAAGCGGCTTCTTCATTGAAGGGAAATGAGAACAGCGAAGCGCCTGTTATTACCCGGCGGGAAAAAGAAGTGCTGGAACTGATCGCAGAGGGATCTACCAACAACGAGATCGCCGGCCGGCTCTTTATAAGCAGCGCTACGGTTGACACACATCGTAAAAACCTGCTTGCCAAACTGGGAGCAAAAAATACCGCTTCGCTGGTACGGATAGCCATGGAACACCGGCTGATATGATCATTCAAAATCTTCGTACAGCAGGTATTTCTTGCGGATGGCTTTAAAAGCAATTAGCCCGGGTTGCCAGCTTTTCCTTATCTCTTCCTCTGGCAGGCCTTGTTTTACCTGTTGCATAAAAATATCATTTCCTGCCAGTTTGTTTATGAAATTGTTCTTTAAAAAGAAACTGTCTTTGCCCGGGAATAGCCGGTATGCTTCTATAAAATATTTTAACTGGATGCGGTTATTGAGGCCTTTCAGCACTTCTTCATTTGTTGCGCTCAAATTCCACCCATAACATTGCTGAAAAAAACATTTGCTGCTTTTGGCGCCTGCATTCGGTTTGGGCGTGAAGGAGTATAAAGTATTTGGTAAAGAAGGATGCCCGAACACCTGGAAAGGTTTATCCGTTCCTCTTCCTTCGCTCATCACCGTTCCTTCAAAGAAACAGGTGGAAGGATAGAGATAAATGCTCTGCATCTCTCTTAAATTCGGCGATGGATTTACCGGCAGCATGTACCTGGTTTTGTGGTCATAATTCTTACACTTGATCACCGTTACGTGAAACGGCGTATCGGCAGTAGGTTCAGTAGTTATATTGTAGGCATTGATCGCATTTGCTTTTGCCGATAACCAGTTTTCGCCGGCCAGCATCAGCGCATATTCACCGATCGTCATTCCGTATACAATGGGAACGGGCTGCATGCCGATAAAACTTTTAAAATTGGTATCCAGCACCGGGCCGTCTACATAAAAACCATTGGGATTGGGACGATCGAGTATCATCAGCGGCTTATGATTTTCCAGCGCTGCTTCCAGGTAATATTGAAGGGAGGAAATGTAGGTATAAAAACGTACGCCTACATCCTGTATATCAAAAATCAAAACATCTACATCTTTCAGGTCGTCGGCGGTTGGCTTTTTGTGATTGCCGTATAAGCTGATAACGGGTATCCCGGTCTTTGCATCTTTTGCATCACCCACGTGTTCTCCTGCATCGGCATTACCGCGGAAGCCATGCTCAGGTCCGAATATCTTTACCACGTTAACGCCGCTTTGTAAAAGGGTATCCACCAGGTGGGTACTTTTTACCATACTGGTTTGGTTGGCAAAAACAGCCACGGCCTTTCCTTTTAACAGGGGCAGGTAAACGTTCATGCGTTCGGCCCCGGGTATAACTGGTTGATTATTCGCCGACTGTCCGGAAACGGCAACAGCACTTAATAGAGAAATAAGTACAGCAGGCAATATTCTTTTCATGAAGTAAAATTGGGTAAAATATTTTTAATAGCTGCTGCCATTTATATATTAATTTGCGCCCTATTTATAATCTTTCATCCCGCTTTTGGCGGGAGATCAAAAAAACATTTTATGCAACAGGTAAAAGAAGGAGATGTGGTGAAAGTACACTACACAGGTAAATTGGTAAGCGGCGAACAGTTTGATTCATCAGCAGGCAGGGAGCCATTGGAATTCACTGTAGGCGCCGGGCAAATGATAAAAGGATTTGATGCAGCAATGCCGGGAATGAGTTTGGGTGAAAAGAAAACGATCAATATTTCACCTGAAGAAGGATATGGCCCCCGGCTGGAAGAAGCCATCATTAATTTTCCTAAGGAAAATGTTCCTGCCGATATGCAACTGGAACCCGGAATGCAGCTTACATTAAGCAACCAGGCCGGCCAGCCCTTCCCGGTGATCGTTACCGAGATCAAAGAAGATGTGATCGTACTGGATGCCAATCATTTTTTAGCCGGACAGGAACTGGTATTTGATATTGAACTGGTGGAGATAGTATAAGTTACAGGTTTGAAGTAATAAGTAATAAGTTATAAGTAAAGCAGTCTCTACGGAGGCTGCTTTTTTCATAGCGTATTTGCTATTTTTACTTATAACTTACAACCTATAACTTATTTCTTAAAAACTATGATTCAGATAAGTCCCGACAACATTGCAGACCGTTTTATGCGTTATGTGCAGGTAGATACACAGAGCGACCCCACCAGCACTGCACACCCCACTTCCGAAAAACAAAAAGACCTGAGCAGGTTATTGCTGAAAGAATTATTCGGAATGGGCATTACCCATGCTTCCACCGATGAGTTTGGCTATGTGTATGCAACCATTCCTTCCAACAGCGATAAGAAAAATATTCCCGCTATTTGTTTTTGTGCCCACGTGGATACAGCGCCCGATTGCAGCGGCACCAACGTAAAACCAATATTGCACCGGTATTACGATGGCAGGGATATCGTTCTGCCTGATGATACCACACAGGTATTGCGCATGAGCGACTCGCCCTATTTAAAAGAACATTTGAACAGCGGGGTGATCACCAGCAGCGGAACCACCTTGCTGGGAGCCGATGATAAAAGCGGTGTGGCCGCCATTATGGAAGCAGCCTTATATTTTATACAGAACCCGGCCGTTAGACACGGCGATATAAAAATATTATTTACCCCGGATGAAGAAGTAGGACAAGGCACGGCAAAAGTGGATATGCAGAAACTGGGAGCACAGTTTGGCTACACACTGGATGGCGGCGAAGCCGGAAGCCTGGTAGACATACAAGTTTTTAACGCTCAGGGATAC
>DAOQRQ010000119.1:3578-8279 GCA_035355815.1 Ferruginibacter sp.
ATGAAACATTCAGTGCCGACGGGGCCCTGATAACCATACATGGCGTGATCGTTCATCCCGGCTATGCAAAAGATAAATTAGTGAATGCATTGAAAGTGGCCGGCGCTGTTTTGGATGCACTGCCAAAAAATGAATGGAGCCCGGAAACAACAGAGAAACGGGAAGGCTTTATTCACCCCACCGCAGTAAATGGTATTGCTGAAAAAGCAAGCATACAGTTTATTGTAAGGGATTTTACCGTAGCCGGTTTGCAGCAGCATCACGAACGGTTAAAAAAGATCGCAGCAGATACGGTTGCAAAATTTCCCGGGGCCGTAATGGAATATCATGCAGCAGAGCAATACCGCAATATGAAAGAAGTGCTTGATAAACATCCGCAGGTGGTTGCTTATGCCGAAGAAGCCATACAAAGAGCCGGGTTAACGGTAAAGAAAGAAAGCATCCGAGGTGGTACCGACGGCAGCCGCTTCAGTTATATCGGAATGCCATGCCCCAATATTTTCACCGGTATGCAGAACATACACAGCAAACTGGAATGGATAGGAACGAAAGATATGGCCAAGGCAGCCGAAACAATCGTTCACCTGGCGATGATATGGGAAGAAAAGAGCCAGGGATAGTGAACAAATAATGCAGAATAAGGAATGATCTTAAACCTCTAAATTCATTACTCCCTGTTCCTTGTTCACTATTTTCCTTAACAGGTGATTAATAAAATACAAACATTCGTTTAATGAACCGCATCGACCGGGTAACCGCTATCCTTGTTCAGTTGCAATCCAAACGGATCGTAAAAGCGCAGGAAATTGCCGATCGCTTCTCCATCAGCCTGCGTACGGTATACCGGGATATTAAAACACTGGAAGAAGCCGGTGTTCCTGTTGCCGGTGAAGCCGGGGTGGGCTATTGCATCATGGAAGGCTATCGCTTACCACCCGTGATGTTCACCAAAGAAGAAGCCATTGCTTTTTTAACAGCCGAAAAAATGGTGGAAAAGCTGACCGACCCATCTTCCCGAAAATATTACAACGAAGCCATGTTCAAAGTAAGATCGGTACTTCGTTATGCTGAGAAAGATATGCTGGAAGATATGTCGGGTTATATTGAAGTGGTGGAAAATCCTTACCTGCCTGCCAAAGGAAATGATTCCATTCACCTGCAAACCATTCTTAAAAGCATTGCCGCCAACGAGATACTTGATATCGGTTATTTCGCCAATCATTCCCAGCAGTACAGTAACCGGGATGTGGAACCGGTAGGAATATTTTACCAGGGGAGCCATTGGTACATGATCGCTTATTGCCGGTTGCGGAAGGATTACCGCAGCTTCCGAACCGACCGTATCAGTTATATCAATCAAACAGGCCGGCATTTTGAAAAGCAACATCCTTCTTTGCAATCCTTTCTTACTAAAATGAGTAAGGAGAAAGAAATGTTTACCATTGTGATACGGGTTGACAGGGAAGTATTAAAATATTTAGGCGACCAGAAATACTACAACGGCTTTGTTTCGCAGAAAGAAACGGGCGATAAAATGGAAATGAATTTTGTTACTGCTTCCATGATGGGCTTTGCTAAATTCTATCTATTGTTCGGCGAGCATGCCGAGATCATCAGTCCGCCCGGACTGAAAGATATGGTGAAGAAGAATCTTGAGGAAATCTCAAAACGACTGTTGACCTGAATTTACAGAGAAATGTCAGTCTGAGCCTGTCGAAGACGGCTTAGTAAACTATCCGTTCCTGCCACACATTCGACAAACTCCGTGTTCCAAAATAAACTTTTTCCTGCTGACATAGGGCTGTCACTACCCCCTGTTTTCTTTGTGTTATAATCAAAAACAAAACATTATGACACAGATCGCATTATTTCAGAAAGAACTGGAAAGAGAAGCCATTGCCACCCGGAAAATGCTGGCGGCAGTGCCCGAAGGCAAGTGGGACTGGAAGCCTCATCCCAAAAGCATGAGCATGCTTCAATTGACCACTCATATCGCCGAACTGCCTACCTGGATCGGGATGGCGCTCAACACCAGTGAGCTCAACTTTGAAGGCATGGATTGGACTCCCACACCTGTAAAGGACACGGCTCACCTGGTACAGATATTTGAGACCAGCCTGGCCGATGCCCGTGAACAGCTGGCCAATGGAAAAGAAGACAAACTGGATGAACCCTGGACGCTGCGAAATGGCGAACAGATCTACAGCACCGAACCCAAGGCCGATGTGATTCGCATGTCGCTTTCCCAGATCATTCATCACCGGGCGCAACTGGGGGTGTTTTTACGGTTGCTGGATGTGCCAATCCCGGGTTCTTATGGCCCAAGTGCAGATGATCCAGGTTTTATATAGTATAGCCATGAAATAAATCAATACTTCCGGAGTCTTTAAAATTCCGGAAGTATTTTCAAAACAGAGATTTCTTTCCACTACCCAAAAAATCTCTACCTTCAGTTCCAAATTTTACAACTATGGAATTATTAAGAGATTATTGGTGGGGCATCGTTCTTGTTTTTGCCCTGCTGGGATGTTTTGTAACCATCAACCAGGGTTTGATAGGTGTGGTTACCATGTTCGGTAAGTATCGCCGTATCATGCGGCCGGGACTTAATTTTAAGATACCCTTCCTGGAGCAGATCTACAAAAAAGTAAGCATACAGAACCGTTCGGTGGAACTGGAGTTCCAGGCGGTAACGGTTGACCAGGCCAATGTATATTTCAAATCGATGCTCCTGTACTCGGTGCAGAACGAACAGGAAGAGACCATACATAAAGTGGCGTTCAAATTCATCAGCGATAAAGACCTGATGCAGGCGCTGATACGTACCGTGGAAGGAAGTATCCGTGCGTTTGTTTCTACAAAACGCCAGGCAGAAGTACTAAATGTCCGCCGGGATATTGTGGAGAACGTAAAAGAGCAGGTAGATGTGGCGCTGGAAAGCTGGGGTTATCATTTGCAGGATCTGCAGATCAATGACATCACATTTGATGAAGCGATCATTGCCAGTATGAGTAAGGTGGTTGCTTCCAATAACCTGAAAGCGGCAGCAGAGAATGAAGGACAGGCATTATTGATTACAAAGACCAAGGCGGCAGAGGCTGAAGGCAATGCCATTAAAATTGCAGCGGAAGCAGAAAGACTGGCTGCCCAGTTACGTGGACAGGGTGTGGCGCTGTTCCGGGAAGAAGTGGCCAAGGGTATGAGCCAGGCTGCGTCGGAAATGAAACAAGCCAACCTCGATACCAATGTGATCCTGTTCAGCATGTGGGTGGAAGCCATCAAGAATTTTGCAGAATACGGAAAGGGTAATGTAATATTCCTGGATGGCGGAAGCGATGGTATGGAAAAAACCATGAAGCAGATAATGGCCATGCAGCAACTGGAATCAAAAAAATAACGGATACTATTCTTAAATAACTGAAACCGGGCATGCCCGGTTTTTTTATTAAACGAAGATTTTAAAATGAAGATTAACATTTTGTTGTGCAGCTATTGTAATTTTGTTTCGTTTCATTGCAGAAATAAAGACATTTGGCATAATTATCGAGCGTAATTGCCAACCATTAAAACCGGCATCCATGTTTAATATTTTGTTACAGGTTGACAGCGTAGCCCTTGGCACATCAACAGCAGCAGGAAAAGAATCCTTATTCTCTCTATTGGTTAAAGGCGGTGTGCTGATGATTCCCCTGGCCTTGTTCTTTGCGCTGGCCATTTTCTTTTTTATTGAAAGGCTGATCGCCATCCGCAAGGCAAGTAAGATAGAAGATAATTTCATGAGCATTATCCGGGACCAGATCATCACCGGTAATATTACGGCAGCCCGCAGCCTGGCAAAAAATACCGCTCACCCCGTGGCAAAAATGATCGATAAAGGAATTCAACGCATTGGCAAACCCATTGATGCCATTGAAAAAAGCATGGATAATGTGGGCAAGCTGGAAATTTACAAGATGGAAAAGAACCTGCCCGTGTTATCGGTTATTGCCCGTATTGCACCGTTGTTCGGATTTGTGGGAACCATCATCGGGCTGGTGATGCTGCTGAGGGATTTTGCCGCAGCCGCCAATCCTTCTATTAACGACATTGCCGATGCGATGTATGTGAAGATGATCACTTCGGCTACGGGGTTGATCATTGGTATCCTTTCTTTCCTGGGATACAGTTATTTAAATACACAGATCGATAAAACAGTGAATAAGATGGAATCGGCCAGTGCGGATTTTATTGATATCCTGCAGGAACCAACACGATAAAACGTTGCAACGTTTAAACGTGTGTAACGTTGCAACGTTGTGAACTCACAAGAATGAAATAGTATTATGAGTTTAAGAAAAAGATTAAGAGACAGTCATAATGAAGTGGACGCCGGCCCGCTCAACGATGTGCTGTTCATACTGCTGATGTTCTTTTTGCTGATATCCACGCTGGCAAACCCCAATGTGGTAAAGGTTAACAACCCCAAAGGCAAAAGCGATACCCGGGTTAACCAACGCATTGTGGTTACGGTAACCAAAGATCAGCAGGTATATATCGGCACGCAGTTGGTTGACATGCTCTATATCGATTCCTTACTCAAGAAAGAAGTAGAGCTGAGCAAAAAATACGTAGATACGCCTACAGTTGTGCTGAATGTAGATACCGCTGCATATTATGGCAAGGCTTTCCGTATCATGGAGGCGGCCAAAAGGGCCAAGGCAA
>DAOQRQ010000120.1:0-8240 GCA_035355815.1 Ferruginibacter sp.
TTACTTCCGGGTCGTTGATAAGATCAGCGGCATGGCTGTACCACTTTGGTACGTGGTGACGCTTTGCATAGTCGGCGGCTTTTTCGGCATTGCGGCGCATCACAGCAACCAGGGAAGAGTTGGGTACTTTATTAAATGCCGGTCCGCTTTTAAGTTCGGTTACATCGCCGCAGCCGATAATGCCCCAGTTGATCCTGTTCATGAGATTGTTTATTTTTCAAGTTAGATTTTTTCTTATAAATGAGATACGGGCAGGACAGAGTCCTGTAACCAGGGCATCCCGGTCAGAGACCGGGACGAGTGAGACCGGGACGAGAGAAATTTCCTTACATTCGGGCCGGTAAAATTTACGGCATTGAAAAAACGACAAGACTATATTTCCTGGGATGAATATTTTATGGGCGTGGCCTTGCTGAGCGCCCGCCGCAGTAAAGACCCCAATACACAAGTAGGCGCCTGCATTGTGAATGAGAAAAACAAGATCGTGGGAGCAGGCTATAATGGATTGCCTATTGGCTGCAGTGATGATGATTTTCCCTGGGAGAAAGAAGGTGATTTTCTGCAGACAAAATATCCCTATATCTGCCATGCCGAACTGAATGCGATCTTAAACAATATCGGCATGGATCTGAAAGGTTGTAAAATTTATACGGCATTGTTTCCCTGTAACGAATGTACCAAGGCCATCATACAGGCCGGTATTGGTGAAGTGATCTACCTGTCGGATAAATATGAAGGATCGGATGTTTTTAAAGCATCGAAATTCATGCTTGATAAAGCCGGCGTTACCTATCGCAAGGTAAAGGCAAAGATGAACAGCATCAGTTTATCTTTTGATGAGAATGATGTGTAAATGTGCATTGGACATTACACTGAAAAGAACCCGGGGTTTATACGGGCATAAAATAACAAATCACTTACTGACTAATGATCTTATACCAACAGCCTATTCGCTATTTTCAGAGTATTGCCGGTATCAGCCGGAACAAGAGGGCCCTGAGTGAGGGACGTTTGATTTGAGTGAGTTTGATCTTCATCGGGTATTAAGTATTTTTATGGCCGTAACAGGCCTTTACCATAACTGACTTTGACGCTCATTTATTGTATGGGTGGAAATTATTTGACGGGTAAAAGAAAGCTGGTAAACCTTTGACCAGTTACTTAGATAAAATTTTAGCCTCGTTTTCCGGACAAAGTCATGCCCTGCTACCTGTAAAATAAATATCCCCGTTTGACATCCGCTTTTTTTGTTTTACATTGTAGCAACAAGCATCCCCCCTGCTCTCAACGCCGCATACCCCTGTTCCTTTTAATTAACCGGTAAAACAATAAATCATGCAACCCACCGAAGAACAGATCCTGTCGGAGTACAGGGAACTTGTCAAAGCACGCCTTTCACTCAATTCCGAATTACAGGAACTACTCGATTACCTGCCCGACAGTGAGTATGAACTCATCCTGTACATGGCATCCGTAAAAATATGGAAGGGAGCCGTTCCGCCTCCTCCCAAAGATTTCAAGCCGGGTTCCGGCAATGTAGAACTGGGTATGTACCTCTACTGGATAAACAATTCAAACCTGCTTAACCTGAGCGAATTCACCCCGGAACAGCAACGGAATATCAAACTATTAATGATGGTCATGTCGGGGCAGATGTCGAAATCACTGATGACATCCGTTAACTACGATTTCTTTAAGACCAACGAACTCATCTATTCCGATGGAACCGTACTGAGTTTTGAAAAATATGCCGACTTCGACCAGGGCTGGGTGATCGCCTTCCTCAACCTGGTGGAAACATTGCTGAGGGATCTCTGGTATAATAACAGCGTCTTCCCCACGGCAACCCCGGTGATCCCGCTCAAAGGCGCAACGGCGGGTAAACTCAGTATCGCTGTATTGGGCGACTGGGGTACGGGCAATAATATCTCGCAGGCGGTGATGAACAAGATCGTTTCGCTGAAGCCGGATTATATCCTGCACGTGGGCGATACGTATTATTCGGGTACGCCGCTGGCCACCGACCCCAATGGTAATTATTATTATCATGCCGGTGAAGAACAGGTGAACCTGCTGAAGCAATGGCCTCCGGTATGGTATGGCCGCTCCTTCAGCATCAACTCCAACCACGAAATGTACAGCGGCGCCAATGGCCTTTTCATTACAGCACTCAGGGCGAATGCAAACCCGCCGGGTTTGGGCAGTCCTTTCAGTTTGCAGAAAGGCGCCGGGTGTTTTGCACTTACGTTTGCCGACTGGACTTTGTTCGGGCTCGACTCGGCTTATTATGGAACAGTTAAAGATGCATTCATGTCGGGCAGCATCGGCGCTTCCAACGGAACGCAGAGCAATTTCATCCGTTCGCTGAAACCGAACCCGAAGAAGACAATGATCTTCACCCACCACAACGGATTCAATTATGATTGCTCCGGCTCCACTGCTTTGTGGGCGCAGGTAAAGGGAGCATTGGGTGCCGATCCCTATGCCTGGTACTGGGGGCATGTGCATAATGGTATTGTATATAAGTCGCCCATTACAATTCCGAATGCGCCGCCGTTCCCCGGCTTTACAACTAATGCCTATTGCCGCTGCCTGGGTCATGCCGCCATTCCATACGGGCCAGCCTCTGCACTGAATGGCAAACCCCTCGACTGGCGGGCAACAAATCCTTTGCCGGGCAAACCAAAGCAACTGGCCAATGGTTTTGCGGTGCTGAGTTTTGAATCAACCAATAACCAGGTAACAAATATCACCGAGCGGTTCTACGATATCAGTACATCGCAGCAGCCTTCGTGGACGAAGCGGATACTGTAGGAATAAT
This sequence comes from Ferruginibacter sp., assembly GCA_035355815.1. Taxonomy (GTDB): domain Bacteria; phylum Bacteroidota; class Bacteroidia; order Chitinophagales; family Chitinophagaceae; genus Ferruginibacter. The sequence continues at coordinate 2,822 of DAOQRQ010000120.1, forward strand.
GAACCGGTGGGTAGTGTCCTCTTTTGAACCACAACTTGTCCCGACTTAGTCGTGGATAGAACATAGTACACATAATGAATAGGCCAGAACCTATGTGAAACCTATGTTCGCTTTGGGTGCATTGTTCCCGCTGGTCGGGAGACCACGCGGGGGCGTTCGAAAGGGAGGAACAGCAACAGCGGCGGAAAAAAAATGACCAGGATGATACCTGTTGTTTTATGAGCTGATCAACTTCCTGAGTTCACCCGCAGCTGACCGGCTGATGCTGGCCTTTGCCTGCATCAATTCGATCTCCATATTCAGTTTCAGTTGAACCACGGGGCCTGTCAGTTCCAGGTTTTCGGTAGTAACCGCATGCTGGTTATTAAGCCATATCCGCTCTGCTTTTGATCCTTTATTTCCCGGGAGCTTCTCCAGCAGGTGTTCGATGCTGATCATCCATTGTTTAGCCGTTTCGTGTTTTTCCTTCACCAGGTCCAGTTTTTTCTGCAGCTGCCTGGCCCTGGCCTGGTACCAGTCGCCATCTATTTCCATGCTTTTTGCCTGGGCAGCCATTTCTTTAAGCTGGTAAGGCCGAAAGACCTGCCCGTAATTTTTCTTTGACTTCTTCAACTGAAGGTGGGTGTTCTGAAGATTGGCGAGCCGGAGGTTTGCCTTACTCCCCAGGTTGCGGGAAGAGCCTTTACCCTGCGACAGGGCCATCATGGTAGGGGAAATGCCCAGGTATGCCGCCAGGTCTTTTTGCGATACCGGTAAAATTCCGGCCTTGGGTGGACGTGCCATGTAAATTAATTTTTGGTAAATTTAAATAAATTTACATAAAATTAATTTACCATTTTTGGCCGGGCGGTCCCGTGGAAGCGATCATAATTCCACCGGCGGCAGCACCTGCTTTTCCCATTCACGGTACTTATCTTTTAAATGCAGGAAGAGGGCAGGATTTTTTTCTTTCAGGTCATTCCTTTCCCCGGGATCGTTGAGGAGGTTAAAAAGAAATTCTCCTTTCTCCGTCTGTAGATATTTCCAATCGCCCTCACGCACGGCTTTGTGTTTTGTTTCCTGGAACAAACGCCAGTACAATGTCCGGCTTCCTGTTTTTTTCTTCCCGGTGCAAACGGGCAGTATATTGATCCCATCCAATGGAAATGCAGGGTCGGGCTTTGCACCTGCCACGGCAAGAATGGTAGCTGTCCAGTCCATGGTAACCGCCACCTGTTGGGTAACGCTATTCGCCGGTATCACACCCGGCCAGCGAATAAAGGCCGGCTCACGGATGCCTCCCTCCCACAACGTTTCTTTTATGCCGCTGTAAATACCCATGTCGGAAAATTCTTCGCCGCCGTTATCACTGGTAAAGATGACCAGGGTATTTGACGCCATCTTTTCATCATCTATCGCCTGCATGATCCTGCCCACCGCATCATCAAGGCTCTTCATCATGGCCGCATATTTTTCCTGGGTGCCTCCCTTATGCCAGTTCAATGTATCGGGGTAAGGTTTATCACCCGGCGCCTGCCAGGGCCAGTGCGGTGCGTTGAACATAACACCCAGGAAAAAAGGTTTGCTGTGTTTTTGCCTGATGATCTCAATGGCTTTTTCTCCCCATATATCTGTGATATACCCTTCCCTGGTTATGGCTTTTTCATTTTCATACAGGTCGGGGCGGCCTCTTGGATTTTTATGCGATACGTAATCGATGCCACCGGCATTGAAACCAAAAAAATAATCGAACCCATTTTTATTGGGACTGAATTTTGGGTCGTAACCCAGGTGCCATTTACCAACCAGGAAAGTTTCATAACCGCTGTTCTTTAACAGCGTTGCAACAGATGTGTAATCAGGTGTAAGGCCAACAAGGCTGTCCTTATGTCCCCAGCGAAGCGGCTCCATCAGTCCAACCGGCGTGCGTGCCGGGTAACGGCCGGTCATGAAAGCCGTTCGGGTTGGTGTGCAAAGAGCCGCAGCAGCATAAGCATTCATGAATTTAACTCCCTGCGATGCCAGCTTATCCAGGTGGGGTGTCTGGTAATCTGTACGGCCATAACAACTCAGGTCGGCATAGCCCAGGTCATCCGCCATGATGTAAATAATATTGGGCCTTTGAGTTTGAGACTGTACCGGCAATACAAATAAAATAAGCATTGCCGGGAAGAATGAACGAAGCATGACTTTTTTCAGTAAGATACAAATTCGGGGAAGGAATAGGAATGGGCAGTTTTTTGCCTTCCCGGCGCAAGTAAGATAAACGTAGAATAATGAACAGATGAATAACAAATATCTCCGAACGGTTCTACAATATCAGTACATCGCAGCAGCCTTCCTGGACGAAGCGGATACTGCAGGAATAACGAACCGGTGAACAGCGAATAAGGAATACCATTAACTGGCTGCATGTTTGCGCCATGTTGTGATAACCCCGGATCATACCGGTGCATACAAGCAATATTAATCCTTAACCCGGACACAGTCCGGTAGATTTACCAGGCATCAAGTGATCCCATTGTAATTACGGTTAATAGATTGGGTAGTTCAGGGGGAACACTTGCGCCAGGCGGGGTTTTCGAAACGGACAGCAAAATTTGGTTCCTGCTGCACGAACAGTATGAAGAAATAAAATGAAACAAATAGAAATTAGAAATACAATATTTTAAAAACATGCAACAAGTTAAAAATAATATGAAACGATGGCGCTGATTCATTTGCAGATGGCAATTGTAACTGTTAATTTTAATACAACATAACCCGTTTTATACAAAAAAAATAATAACATGAAAAAGATCCTTGTCATTGCAACAGTTGTTCTTTTTACTTTCAGTGCCTGTAAAAAGGGATCGCCTGAAGCATCTGCGGTAAACAATACAACTAATTCTGATAATCCCTCTGGTCCGCCTTCCACATCAGGAAGCACAGAACCGTTCGGTGCCAAATTCACCTATACACCTTCAGGTGGCGATCTGTATAATATCTTTGAGAAAGAAAATATCCACCTGGAATGCAAAGCATCCGGGGTTGTACAATATGTATGGAACCTCGGCAACGGCACCAAAATAGTGGCTAAGAATCCAGATGTAAACTATGTTTATCATGGATACTACCCGATTACACTTACTGTAACGGATAAGGACGGCAAAACCGCTACTTCCACACAGAACATAAGTATCCTGTGCAACTTCGGCGGCTCTCATTGATAGTTTGAAATAAATAAGGAATAATAAGGTTGTTTACGCAACCTTATTATTTTATTTGTTGAAAATTTGTAACTTAGTTGCAAATATATCCCGTAAAGAACTTGCAATTGCTACGAAACATACGATCTCTTGTCACGCTTTTCATAGTGTTGGTGTTTCTGGTAGGCAATATCCCGATGAGTTCTATTCATAAGTTAATGTCGGGGCATACGGAGCCGCATTATGGCGGCGTAGCTGACGGGAAGCAGAAGATCACGAAAATAACTGTACACTGCCATTGCAATGATTTTGTAAGCACCTCTCCTTTTATTTACCAGGCCGATGAGATCTTATTCGGCTTACCCAGCTTCCTGACTGTTTTAAGGGTTCAGTTCCATTCCGAACTAAGTTCAGCCCCTCACTTTCACTTCAAGTACCGGGGACCGCCAACCCTCGCCTGATCCTGCAAAGGATATTTCCTTTTTTCATTCCACCTGCACTGCTTTTCCTCCACAATCATTATAACTAATGCCGGGCGGCAGGCTGGCGGACTGACATTCAATATTAATATGCAATCAGAAATGCATGACTGATACAGAACTCATAACTATTTTAAAAGACAGGGGCATCTACGTCACCAATACCCGTATTGCCGTTTTCCGTATCATGCATGAGCACAAGGGAACAATCAATGCATCGCAGATACATAAGCTGGCTCCTGCCAGGCTGGACCGTGTATCTGTTTACCGGGCATTACAGGCCTTCCGCAAAAAAGGGTTGATCGCAGAGATACCCGGCACGAAGGGATGGCCGAAATATCTTGTTACCAATACCGGCAATAACAAAACCAATAAGGCCAGCCGGGTACAGGTATATTTTGTCTGCCGCAAATGCGGGACCGTTGAAGCAGGTAAAACCTTCCACTCCATTGATGAGTTTTTACCTGATAAAAGAGAAGTAAGTAACTGCGAGCTGATCCTTGAAGGCATTTGCAGCAGCTGTGATAAGAAATAAAACAGTTTTCTTCTCTTCAGCCCTCGCAGCAATGTTTTCGCCGGTTGGGAAAAAATTCCATTGTGTGCCGTCCCTGTGAGAGACTGCAACAATTGGGAGTAACGTACCCGGCAGACGGTGATTCTCCCGGATAACCAACTGCATTGATCTATGGATATATTTTTGCTTTCAATACCGGCCGCACACTATCGGCGATGGCCTGGAAGAGATTCAACGGAACGCCGGATGCATTGGCTTCCGTCTCGAGGTTATTAACAGTAGTGATATAGTTTCTCCAGTCATTGCTGCCGCTGGCAGAATACAACCTGTTATCATTGGGCATGTCAACCGCCACCACTACCGCGGTGCTGTTTATTCTTGCCAGGTCATTGATCCCTTTGGGTATGATCAATACTACTTTCCACACTTTGGAAGGAACGGTTACATGACCTCCATCGATGGTATTGAAAAATGTATTCGATGAATTGTATCCTCCCTGCCCGAAATTACCCATCACGATATATGCCTCGTTATTGCTGCCCACCAGGCTGCTGCGGATAAAACTTTCCATCCCCGCCCATGGGCCCTGGTTCAGGGTGGGTGCCTGGGGGATCATATTGGTCATGAGGAACGTAGAAGAGTTGGCGGCTACCGTAGATGTCCGGTCGGCCGATGGACAGTTATGCCCCCTGTCGAACCCGCTGCCGGAGTAGCTATAGGATTGTACCTGGTACCATCCGTTAGGAAGGTTTGTATCCGGCCTGAAATCATCCTGCCTGGGTGTGGAACCAAGGTCGTCGCTTTGCAGGTGCCAGGCTACCCAAACAGCCGTTCCCCGGCTTTGACTATATGCCAGTTTGTAATAGGTATTATCCTTTAAATAATTTTCCGGGAAAGATACGGAAGCCAGTGCGTTGGTGGGGTTGCCGGGAAGAAGGGGATCGTTATCACCGGGTATGCCGGGTGCCGGAAGGGTAACAAAACTTTTCAGATCGCCATACACCGTACCCTTTTGATTGGTAGCATAGGCCCTTATATAATAAAGGGTGTTGGGCAACAGGCCTGTTATATAACTGGTAAAACTTCCCGTTCCTGTTCCATCAACGGTTTTGGAAGCGGTAGCCAGTGTGGGGTTTGAATTGATATCCCATACCACACCTCTTGCTGTTACGGTTGCTCCCCCATCACTGGTAACAGTACCGCCGCTTACTGCATTTACTGCACCAACCGAAGAAACAGCTGAGGTGGTAATGGTTGGA
>DAOQRQ010000121.1:0-8183 GCA_035355815.1 Ferruginibacter sp.
TCTACTGAACCATTTATGGCCACTAAAAATACCCCATTGCCTTTGAACGCATTTGTATAGCTTATCTCTTTGCCTGCTTCAAGATTGGTCAATGCAAATCTTGCATCCTGGTTTATCCATAAAGCATTGTCTGCTTCCTGCGGAGAAACAACCACCTGCCATTTGTTTGATCTGTCGTTAATATTAAATGTGCGTTGATCGTACCGGGGTTTAATGTTCCGTACTTTGGGGAATACCCATACCTGGAACAAGGTTACCGGATCTGTTGCTGAAGCATTGAACTCGGAATGCCGGACACCGCTGCCTGCGCTCATGATCTGGATATCGCCTGCTTTTATCATTCCATTGCCACCCGTGCTGTCTTTATGTTGTAAAGCACCTGTAAACGGAATGGTCACTATTTCCATATTGTCGTGCGGATGTGTGGGAAAGCCACCGCCTCCGTCTACGAAGTCATCATTCAATACCCGTAATAAACCAAAATGAACTTTGGCCGGATCGTGGTATTGGGCAAAACTGAAATAGTAATTGGGCTTTAACCAGCCGTAATCGGCAGAGCCCCTGTCGGCTGCTTTATATACTGTTGTTTTCATGATCGTGTTTTTAAATTTGATGTTTAAACATCAAATATGATACCAATCTGCTTCCTGACAAAATTGCGATAAAAATGACTGGCTTTTGCAGAATGGTCAGACGGGACGTCAGACCAGGTAAAAAAAATCCCCCGGGTTTCGGAGGAAGGTTAGTTTAGTTAAGAACAGCAGGGCCCTCATCGGGGAAGAGATCGGCCCCGGGCACTTCTTCTTCCCGGTTCTCATTCCATTCTACAATGAAATTGTTTCTGCCTTCGCCTGTGAGCAGGCTCATATAACGTTGCTGTACCAATTCAAGCAGTGAAAGAAAAAGGAAAATGGCATGTATGCGGTCTTCACATACATCAAATATCTTTTCAAACGACATGGTCTTTTCGGCCCGGCAGCTGTTAAGCATATATTCCCTGCTTTCTTCCATGGTATAGTTATAACGAACCACGGTGTGCACCGGCTTGTTATTTCTTTCATGAAGTTTCAGGATCACTTTTTCAAAAGCCTTCATCAGTTTGAAAAGGGTTACCGTTTGTATCTCGGTACCTTCTCCCGCTTCTTCGCCGATCTGTGAAATTTCTTTCTGCAGGTTGCCACGCTTTACCATCAGTTGGCGCAGCGCTTCCATCTCGGCCATTTTTGCAGCTGCTTCTTTGAATCGTTTGTATTCAAGGATCTTATTGATGAGTTCCTGGCGGGGATCGATCTCATTGCCATCGGCATCCAGTTCTTTGCGGGGCAACAGCATTTTTGCCTTGATACGCATCAGGGTGCTGATGAAGAGGATGAATTCACTGCTGAGTTCAATATTCAGTTTTTCGCTGTTGTGTATGAAGTCTAAAAAATCGTTGGTGATCTTTGTAATGGGGATATTATAAATATCCAGCTCATCTCTTTCAATGAAAAAAAGCAGCAGGTCGAATGGACCTTCAAACTGTTCTAATTTTATCTGGTACGTTGTATTATTCACTTTACTATGGCTTAGCTGTTATAACAAATCATATCCCGCAGGGGAGGGCAAATGTATTGATTTGTTGACAGAATAAGGCTTCCGGCGGGGCTTTGAATATACTATGTGGATAAAACCGCTTACAATTTCACCGTAAGACCAATGCCCAGTACTTCTTTCAATTGGGTATTTTTTAAAATATCGTCGTCGTACACAATATCGGCGCTGATATTGGTGGCCAGCCACTTGTTGAACTTCAGGCTCAGGAGGTTGGTAAAGAGAACGTCCACATCTTCGGGATTTCGTTTATAGTTGCTGAAGAGATCAAGCCGGCCGGTGTATTGTACCCATTTATTAAAGCCTTTTGTAAACTTTGCGGTGGCAAATGAACCCAGTTCGGTATACGATCGTTTTTCCGGCGGAACCCCGAACTTATCCATGCTGTAAAAGTCCTCATCCTTTTTCAGAATCAGCCGGGTGGTAATGGGGGAAACAAAAAGGGTAAAGGTCTTATCCGGCCTGAAGTCGATCCCCGCCGAAATGATGATCTTTCCTGGTGTAAGAAAGCCGGATATCTTATTGTTACCGGTATCGGTGTAATTATAACCGGACAGTGACTGGGTATTAAAATTCACCAGCATAGCGGTATACCACTTTCGGGAAAGTTGGTAACCATACTTGGTGGTAATGTCGATCCGGTCGTCTGTTTTACGAAACTGTCCAAAACTGGTGGCATTCTGAAACCCCAGGCCAATATCAAAGTAGTTATTCCAGCTGTGTTTTCCTTTTTTATAATTCAGGTTATAATTAAAAAGCATGGCAACACCCAGCGTATTCTGTTCGCCACCACTTACCCAGTTGCGCAAAGCGCCCTGCTGAATATTGATAATAAAAGTGCCGGCCTTTTGCCAGCCGTCTTTTTCCGGCAACTTCAGTTCTTTAAAGGCTGCTTTCTGAAATTCTTTTAAGGAGGCGTCCTGGGCCTGGGCTGAAAGGGAGATGGTTGCTGTTGTAAGAACAGTAACTAAGGGTTTTATCATGCCGCAAAAATAATTGAAAATAGAAGCCGGAAATGTTAACACATCTTAACGATACTGTCATATCAGCACTCGCATGGGATAAAACAAATGTTAAAAGATACCTGCTTATTATTTTTTTGAAAAATTATAGGCAAAACCAATACCCATCAATTGTAACCATTGCGGGGCCGGACCTTTGGCAGGGTTTACATTCTGTGTATTGTCGTCATAGATCATATCGAGGTTAAAAGAAAAGTTGATGTACCTGGTGATCTTGGCAGTGATCACATTCGACCAGAATACATCGATGTTCTGTGGTTTTTGTTTGTAGTTGGAAAAAAGATCCAATTTGGTTTTGTATGTAAAACTACCCCCTAGTTTTTTCGTATAATTGACAGACACAAAAGCCCCCAGTTCATTCTTCGATCTTTTGGCTGAATCAATTCCGAACAACGGTGCGATCAGCCGGTCTGTTACCACCACCCATCTTTCGGTGAGAGGGGAGATAAATACCGACAGGTCGGCATTGGGTTTATAATCGAAGCCAAGCGATAATAAAATATAAGCCGGGGCAAAGGACCTGGAAGTTACGGTTGATGTATCGGCACCTGCTGTCGTTTTAGAATATGCATATCCCTTTGCAAACTGAGTACGCAGGTTAAACAAGGCTGATGCATTCCACTTTGGCGATAAAGCATAGCCATACTTCGATAAAAAGTCTATCCGGTCGCTTGCCTTACGGGAGCCTAAACTGGTGGTGTTCGTAACTCCATAGGCAAGATCGAGATTGTTATCCCAGGAGCTTTTATTTTTTTTATAAAACGCAAAAAGATTCAAATAGGAATTGAGCGAGAAAGAAAATTTATCGCCGCCCGATGACCAGTTGCTCAATGAGCCCTGGTTTATATTCAGGTTAACCAGCCCTCCCAGCTTCCATGTTTTCCGGGCAGTATCCTTTGGGTCTTTGGCAATTGATTTTGAAGCTTCGTTCTTAAGGTCTTTTACTGTTGGGTCCTGTGCAACGCAAAATAATGTTGCCAGCAGCAACAAGGAGGTGAATCCTATTTTCATAATAAGGGGTTTTTTAAAATGGCCTGCCGGTAGTTAATGCCGGCAGGCCGGAAAGAATTATTTTTTCAATGCATCCCGTATCTCCATCAGCAATGCATCAGTAGAAGATGGGCCGGCAGGCGCTTCTTCCTGCTTTTTCTTCATACTGTTGATGGCTTTAATAACGAGGAACATTACAAAAGCAACTATAATAAAGTTGATGATTGCAGTTACAAAGTCGCCCCATTTCAGCGCAACTTCAGCTGCCGCCTCTGTTATTACCGCTCCCGAAGCATCTTTTACTTCGGCTACTGCCTTTTTGAGTACAAATACATTTTTACTCAGATCGGCCCCGCCGATCATCCCTATAAGGGGAGCAACGATCCCTTCGGTAAAGGAAGTAACCACTTTGCCAAAGGCACCACCCATTACAAAGGCAACAGCAATGTCAACCAGATTGCCTTTCATGGCAAAGTCCTTAAATTCTTTGATAAATCCCATAGTTGTTAAGTTTGAAGGTTAAAAATAAAAGCGATAAGCGTATATTAAATTTAGCACAAAAAACTGATCAGGACAAAACCATTTTTCGGGATACGGAATTTGTAAAGATCTGTACACATAATTCAAATTAAATACGTCAACTTTGGCCCTTCAAAATTTATCCATTGAATAAAGGATTTTTAAACTGGTTTATTTTTATCATCCTGTCCATCATCTGGGGCAGCAGTTTCATCCTGATGAAAGAAGGATTGAAAAGTCTTTCGGCTTACCAGGTGGCTTCGCTGCGGATCGTATTTTCCGGGTTGGTGTTGTTGCCCACGGCCATCAAAGTGTTTCGGCGCATTCCCAAGGATAAGATCAAAGTGATATTCCTTTCCGGATTATTCGGCAGCTTATTGCCTGCCTACCTGTTCTGCATTGCCGAAGAAGGCATCGACAGTGCACTGGCGGGTACGCTGAATTCATTAACTCCCATTTTTGTGATCATCATGGGTGCCCTGTTCTTTAAAAGCAAAACATCTGCCAACAAAGTACTGGGCATTATTCTTTCTTTTACCGGCAGTATTTTATTGCTGTTGAGTAAAGGGAATATGCAGGATAATCAAAACCTGCTGTACATAAGTTATATAGTATTGGCCACCATTTTTTATGGGATCAATGTGAACATGGTGCATCGCCATCTCAAGGAAATTGGCTCTTTACAGATCGCAGCGGTAGCACTTACTTTAAATGCCATACCAGCCTTGCTGGTGCTTGCAGGTACCGGGTTTTTTAGTCTGTCACTTACCGATAACGGCGTGCTGTACTCCACGGCCGCTTCGGCCGTACTGGGAATATTGGGTACTGCAGTCGCCTCCATTATTTTTTATATGCTGGTAAAGCGTGCTGGCGCTGTGTTTGCAGCCATGGTCACTTACGGCATACCGGTGGTGGCCAATTTCTGGGGATTGATCTATGGTGAAGAAGTGGGCTGGAAACAATTTACCTGCCTGGCGATTATTTTAGCAGGCGTTTATATAGCTAACCGGAAACCGTCGGAGTAAATACTGTACTAATCAGTTTCTGTAAAAGAGATGTTCTTCTCTCTCAAAAATTCTTTGATCTTATCTGCATGTACGCAGATACCCACATGCAGGAATGGATTGTTTGAAACTTTTGTTCTTTTTCCATTATTGATGATCTCATGGTCCTTCAGGTCGAAACCAAGATGAAGGTGATTGGTGGCGAACTGCATTCCATAAACAGTTCCGTTGCTGTCGAACAAAGGGCCGCCGCTTTGTCCCCTTAAACCCGGCGTACTCATTTCAATGCCGGTGATGCCTTCTGCAGCGCTGTTGGCAACAAATCTTGTTACAATACCGTCGATGGGAAACGAAGGAGAATTAAGGTTGCCAGTATTTGTCCATTCAATATCATCGGTACCGGGGTTGTGCCTGAAATTGCTGAACTCGGGGAATGGATAACCGATGCGGCACAACGACATGCCTTGTTTTATTTTGCTGCTGTCTTTTATGAATCTTGCATGAGAGGTATAGAAGATCTTATTGAATCCTTTGAATTCAAGAATGGCCAGGTCAAGGGTGGGATGTGCGTGGCAGGTGATCTCCTGTATCGTATCAAAACAGTTAAGAAAATTATTTTTTAGCTGGATGGTTGTTTCCGGGAGGTACTTATATTTTAATTCCAGGCCCTGTAAATTTCTTTTGAATTTATTGTCTTTGGGAATGGCATTCAGTTCTGTCTTGAAGTGTAAAAACTGCTGGCTGATATTCTGGGCGGCCGGTATCATTTCGGCCACGTGTTTACAGGTAATGGCGATGCCCTGGTCGTTCACAAAAAAGAAAGTGGAGCTGCCCGGCAATACCAACCCACTGTAGGTTCGGGAGATGCTGTGCAGCGGACGGGTGAACTGCAGCACTTTTTCTATTGCCTGTTGAAACATGGTTGGGCGGCTATTATTAATATTGAAGAACTAAGAATGAATATACCGGTAAGGGAAGAGAATTCTTAAACAGCCATTATTTCTTTTTCTTTTGCAGCCAGGTGTTTTTCAACCAATACAATGAATTTATTGGTGGTTTGCTGAATTTCTTCTTCGGCATCTTTTGCTGCGTCTTCACTCAGCCCGTCTTTCTGCAACTTTTTAATATGCTCAATGCTGTCTCTGCGGATATTGCGTACGGCTACTTTAGCGTGTTCACCTTCTGCATTGCATTTCTTTACCAGTTCCTTTCTTCTCTCTTCTGTTAAGGGAGGAAGAAAGAGACGGATGGTATTGCCGTCGTTCTGCGGGTTGATGCCGATATTGGCCATGGTGATGGCTCTTTCTATTGGCTGCAGCATGGTCTTTTCCCAGGGCTGAACAGAAATGGTACGGGCATCCAGCACCGAAACATTGGCTACCTGGTTAATGGGGGTTGGGTTTCCATAATATTCAGCCATGATCCCGTCGAGCATAGAAGGGTTTGCTTTGCCTGCACGTATCTTGGTCAATTCAGCTTCCAGGTGGGTAAGCGCTTTATTCATTGAAGCTTCCGTATCGCTGAGGATCTTATTTGTTTCTTCTGACATAACGGTATTCGGTTAATTGCACGCAAAGCTATAAAAAACTAATGTCATCCGCTAAAATAAGCAGGAAGAAGTGGACGCAGAATTAAAAGGAGAAGATCAAAACCGGATTACTCGGCTTCAACCGGTTCGGAAGCCAGTTTAAGGATCTTGTGCGATTTGATCACTTCGGCATTGGAAATATTCTCTTCAACAAGTTGTTGCTTGCTTTTTGGCCGGCTGTAATAAATAACACTGATGAATATAAAGGCAGACACCAGCAATATTCCTATCACCGTTGTGGTGCCCAGGTTACGCAGGAAGAACGCCATGGCAATGAATGCTATGTTAACCGATACGCAGGTAATGGTAACCATACGGTGGCTCATACCCAGATCGAGTAAGAAGTGATGAACGTGTGTGCGGTCCGGACTGAACGGCGAACGCCTGTCTAATATGCGCAGGCCAAATACCCTGAGTGTATCAAACAAGGGGATCATCAATATAGAAAATCCGATCGCAGGGGCTGCTTCAATAGGCAGGTTTGAAACCGGGTTGCCGGCAACGTTTATGAATTTAATTACGAGTATGGAATTGATGAGGCCCAGCAAAAGCGAACCCGTATCTCCCATAAATATTTTAGCCGGTGAAAAATTATACAATAAAAATCCGATGGTGCTTCCGGCCAGTGCAAATGCCATTACTGCATAGGTTAATTGACCGGCATAAAAAAAGTAAGCGCCAAAAACAAGGGTGGTCAGTAAACCAAGACTTCCGGCCAGGCCATCCACTCCGTCGATCAGGTTGAAGGAATTGGTGATCACGATGATGGTAAAGATGGATAATACGATGCTGGCAATGTGTGGTATTTCATAAATACCCAGGAAACCATGCATATTTGTTATTTGAATACCGCCGAATTTAATGATGATGCCTGCTGCAATGAGCTGGCCTATGAATTTTTTACTGGCCGACAGAACAAGGATATCGTCTTTAATACCCAGGAAGAAAATAACGGTGGCTGCTGCCGCAAAATACTGAAGTTCGGAAGTAACAGAAGAGGGAACACCCATTAACGTGGCGATGATGAAACCTGCAAAAATGCCGAGGCCGCCTAAAGTGGGGATGACGGTCTTGTGAACTTTTCTTTCATCTGGCTCGTCAAACAGTTTTTTATCCTTGGCAACCTGTATGATGACAGGAATCGCAAAAAAAGTGACCAAAAAAGCCAGTGCCGCACTAAGTAAGATGTTATCCATTCTGTAAGTTTATTTCAGCCCTCTGAATATATGGTGCAAAAGTATCAAATATGTTTTAGTATAAAAACTAAAATACATTTAATTAGACACAACTTATAAAAAAAGGGTTGCCTGAAAAATGGTACCGGGAGGTGATTTTTTTGAAAATGGCTTTCCCGATATTGGTATGCAAATAACGAAGAAATTGTAAACTTATTATCAACTATTTAAGAACCCGGAATTATTGGGCTTTGTATACACCCGATTTTAAAGTAGGTTTGCAACCCTGAAAGGC
>DAOQRQ010000122.1:0-8178 GCA_035355815.1 Ferruginibacter sp.
CAACAGCCGGCGGAAACTTTGTAATGGGAAAAGAAGCAGGAAAATTCCTTATACAATATGGTAATACCAACACACAGGGATCTGCCATTACCTGGAACAACGGTATTGCATTAACCAATGCCGGTAAAGTAGGAATAGGAACCACCACATTTAACGCCAGCAACCCCGAGAAATTGCTGGTGGATGCAGGCACCACCACTTCGGTAAATGCCATTGTAGGAAAAGGTTCTATCGACAGCTACCTGCAGTTGAATATTCAGAATAACTCTGCCGGAACCAGCGCATCTTCTGATGTGGTGGCAACAGCCAATAATGGAAACGAAACCACAAACTATGTGGATATGGGTATTAATGGCGGTAACTATACAGGCGGAGTAATGGGTTCTTCTAATGATTCCTACCTGTATAATATGGGGCAGAATTTTTTGATCGCTACAGGTACAGCCGCTAAATCACTGGTATTTATGACTGGCGGAACTTCACAGGCTGCAAATGAAAGAGCACGTATTGACGGCTCGGGAAATATGGGTATAGGAACGAATGCTCCTACGCAAAAACTGGATGTGAATGGTAACCTCCGCCTCAGCGGTGCATTCATGCCGGGCAACTCGGCCGGAACATCCGGTTATGTTTTACAATCCAATGGCGCAGGAACAGCTCCTTCATGGGTTAGTGCCAGCGGTTTTGCAAGCGGCGTAACCTGGATGCAGGGAGGTAACAGTCTTTCCGGCACAACAAATTTTGGAACCAACAGCAACCACTCACTTCCTTTCATTACCAACAATATTGAAAGAATGAGGCTGACCAACACGGGTAACCTGGGGATCGGCACTTCAACCTTCAACGGAACCAATCCTGAAAAACTATTAGTAGACGCCGGTACTACCACTTCCGTAAATGCGATTGTAGGCAAAGGCTCTATTGACAGTTACTTACAATTGAATATCCAGAACAATTCAGCCGGAACCAGTGCATCATCTGATGTGGTTGCAACGGCAAATAACGGAAGCGAAACAACCAATTACATTGACATGGGCATCAACGGCGGTAATTATACCGGCGGTGTAATGGGAGCCGCCAATGATGGTTACCTGTATAATTTAGGACAGAACCTGCTGATCGGAACGGGCACATCCGGTAAATCGCTGGTGTTCATGACCGGCGGTACCTCACAGGCATCCAATGAAAGAATGCGCATTGACGGTACGGGCAGGGTAGGTATAGGAAACAACAGTCCTACTTCTACTTTGCATGTAAATGGTTCTACCGCACATGCCATCAGCACAAAAACGGCTACTTATACAGCCACAGCAGGCGATCATACCATCTTATGCAACAATACTTCCGGGTCTATTAATATCAATCTGCCTGCCGCTTCGGGATGTTCCGGAAGGGTATATGTGATCAAGAAGATATCCGGTATTTCAAATAACGTGGTGATCAATGGAAACGGTTCTGAAACCATTGACGGCGCAACAACCCGGACCCTTACACTTCAATACGAAAGTGTGACAATACAATCCGATGGTGCAAACTGGTTTGTTTTATCGAACCTGTAATAAGTTTTAATTAAACCAACTGTTCACATAAATAGAATACTATGAGAACATTTTTAAAAATACTGTTATTGTTTATCCTGCTTTGCAGAAGAGGTAAAGAGTTTTTATTTAAAACGCCTGTTACAACTAAAATACTATGAGTACATTCTTTAAAACACTGTTACTGCTTGCGATACCCAGCTGGTTAACCGCCCAGGTAGCTGTACAGAACAACGGCATTTTATACGTAAGTACCGGCTCCGATATTCTGCACGTAACCGGGTCATTTACCAATGCATCGGGCGCTGCACTTACTAATAATGGCATGCTCTATATCAGCCAGGACCTCAGTAACAGCCAGTCATCAATGGCCGTTGGTACAGGAACCCTTACGCTCAATGGAAGCAGTTTACAAACCATCAGCGGTACCCAAACATTTAAAACCTATAACCTGGTAACAAATAATGCAGCGGGGTTTTTGCTTAATAATAACCTGAGTGCTACCGGGGTTCATTCCTACACAAGCGGGATGATCAGCACATCGGCCACACCCAACTATATGATCTATGAAGCCGGCTCTTCTTATTCGGGCAGCAGCGATGCCCGGCATGTGATCGGGTGGGTTAAGAAGATCGGTAATACCAACTTTACATTTCCGGTTGGTAATGCCTCTTATGAAAGACCCGTGAGTTTATCTGCCCTTGGCGCTTCCAGCGAGTTCAATGTAAGATATAATGTGGCTGTTACACCTAATTATAATAATCTCAATACCCCATTGGTGCTGGTAGATACATCCGAATACTGGACCATTAACCGGGTGAGCGGGGGAACAGCCCAGGTTACCATGAACTGGGATGTGAGCAAAGTGGCTTTCCCGAATGTAATGCTGAGCAGTATAAGAGCAAGTTATTATAACGGTAGTTTATGGTCAAACATTGGCGGCTCCGCTACAGGCGTAGTTGCAGTTTCAGGGTCTGTTACTTCCAACAGCACCAATATCTTCAATACCGATTTTGTTATTGCCAGTACGTCGTTCGTACTGCCGCTGAAGATCATTAGCTTTACTGCCAGCCGTTCAAACGGGTATACTAAGATCAACTATACGATCGGTAATGAGTTAAATGTAAGCCGGTACGAACTGGAGAAGAGCGATGACGGAATTAATTTCCACACCATAAATACACACGCTGCTTTCAACCGCGATGCTACCGAGTTTTACAGTTATAACGACAACAGCGCCCTGAAGGGAACCGCTTTTTACCGGCTGAAAGTAATTGAGTTCAGCAACCAGGTAAATTATTCGGCCGTGGTTTCTGTTGCGGATCATTCAAAAGAACTGTACGTGGTAAAGAACCCGGTAGATGAAAGCATTGAAGTGTATGCTTCTGCATCTGCAAGCGGAGTTTACAATTATGTGATCACCTCTGCAAACGGGCAGGTAATGCAAACAGGTACATTGGACATCAAACAACCCGGCATCTATTCCATCAAACTGCGGTCGATGTTTGCAGCCGGATCGTATATGCTGGTGATGAAGAGCAAAGAAATAAGCATGCAGAAAATGATCATTAAGAATTAAACAACCCTTTCTCTAATAAAACCAACTCCCGTTATGCGGGAGTTTTTTTATGCCAGCGAAGGAAGCAGTTTGATCTCGTTTCGGTACAGGATGATCTTTTTATCATTCTCCAGTTGCTTGAGCAGCCGGGATATCACCACCCGGGAAGTAGCCAGGTCGTCGGCCACCTGGTAATGCGATGCCTTTACCACGCTGGAGCCGGAGAGCCGTTGCTTTTCTTTGAGGTAAGCAATGAGCCGTTCATCCAGTTTATGAAACGCAATACTCTCAATGGACTTAAGGAGTTCCAGGAAACGTTCATTAAAGCTGCGCATGATATAGCTTTTCCAGCTGGAGTATTTGCAAAGCCATTCTTCCAGTTTTGCATGTGGTATGGCTATCAGTTCCACATCGTCTTCTGCAATGGCCTTCACTTCGCTTTTCCTTGCTTCCATACAGCAACTGTATGCCATCGAACAGCTTTCGTTGCTTGACAGGTAATACAGCAATATCTCTTTGCCGGTTTCATCCATGCGCAACACTTTGATATTCCCTTTCAGGATAATGGGCATCATGCGGATGTATTTTCCATAATCCATTATAAGATCGCCTTCTTTGAATTGCTGGATCTCGCCGGATCCGAAAATTTCTTTTACAAGTTCCGGCTCAAAGATTTCGCCAAATGTTGTTTCGTTATGCATATTTACAGGAGAAGAATGATTGCATACAAAAGTATGCAGAATCAGGGTTTGTACGGCCCTTCATTTTTTAGTTGTTGCCTTGCCGGCGGTCTCATTCGCTTTCTTTTGTTCTTCCAGTATGGGTTTAAAGGGCCCGTACTTATGCTGCATTTCAGTGAACGCATCGGCATAGGGGCCAAAGGGATGATCAATTGGTTTGGTGGATATATCGTGCCAGTCATCCGGCACCGCTATATGCGGCCGCTGCTGCGATAATACAAAGGCCGCCACATCCCATGCTTCTTCATCAGAAAGCTGCGGGCTTTGGTGGGTGGTGCCCTGCGGCATGTTATACTTTATATACTTGGTAAAAGTACTGATGCGGTAAAGGCCGGCGCCATCATTGAAGCTGCTGTTACCCCAAAGAGGCGGATAGGTGAATTCTGTTTTATCAGTGTTCAAAACCCCTTCGCCACTTGCCTGGTGACAGCTCTGGCACCTGGTTGTGAAAACGACTTGTCCTTTTGCCGGATCTGCCGCCCGGTCTAAATAGGCAAGTTCTTTAAATCCCGATCCGGGCGCTTTTTGTCCTTTGGCTACATTACTTCCTACAAAATAAATGTATGCTTTGATGGCCTGCATTTCTTTGCCGCCGCTGTCTAATGCCTTTCCATTCAAACTTCTTTCAAAACAATCATTCACTCTTTTATAAATACTCTCCACGGCCCCGCTTCTTGCCCTGAACTTTGGATAGAGCGATGCAACAGAGCCATAGTTATTTCCAAATACCACCGTACCTGCCTGCAGGTGACAGTTCTGGCAATTCATGCCATTGCTCATTTTTTGTACCGAACCATGGGGGCCAAGGTATTTTGCCGTATGTGCAATAAGCTCTTTACCGTACTCCACCTGTTGCTTTAGTTTTAGATCGGCAATGCTGTTGATATCCGGAGCTGTCCAGTAAGTAACCGTGTCTTTAATTGCCTGGGGAGATGCCGAAGAAGGCTTTTGTTCTGCAACAGGGCCGGTCTTATATATAATGAAGGGCATGGCAAGAAGGGCCAGCAACAATACCCCGATGACCAACAGCAGAATGTTGATTACCGATAGAAGACCCCGGATCGTTTTATCATTGTCCTGCCCGTTATGTTGCATATGGTTCCTGCATGCGGAAACAACTATCCTCCGTATGCAAAAACAAATATAATCGACCGGAACAAGAAGCCATAACCAAACGGGATTATTATTATGGTAAGGATTGTTTTACATTCTCCCAGGTACCGCCATTAACCACGTTTTTAAAGCCATTACTCTCCAGTATACCCTTGGCCTGGCCGCTGCGCATACCGCTTTTACAGAAAACGATGATCTGCTCTTTGCCTTTGAATTTGGCCAGCTGGGATGGTATCATATCTAACGGAATGTTTACAGCCCCCGGCACACTGCCGCCTGCAAATTCGCCCGGCGTACGAACATCTACCAGGAAGGCGTCCTTACCAATGATCTCTTTCAGATCGGCAGAAGCGCCCCCGCCAAATAACTGTTGAAATAAACCCATTGCTTTATATTTTATGTTGTGAATTTTTTTAGTACTCCCATTAATCCCGACTTTGGTACCGCCCCGCTTTGCCGCCATACCGGTTTCCCATTCTTAAATAATATCAGCGTAGGTACGCCCTGCACCTGGTACTCGTAAGCTGCCTGCGGACTTTTATCCACGTCTACCTTAATGATGGTTACCGCATCTCCTACCTCTGCCTTTACGTCTTTCAGAACAGGTGTCATCATTTTGCAGGGACCACACCACTCTGCAAAAAAATCAACCAGTACCGGTTTATCCGATCGTATGATCTCGTTAAATGTCATTTTCATTCTTTGTTATCTTTCCCTGCCGTTCTTTTTTAAACATGCCCAGCAACAAGGCGCCCATCAGCGCACCATATAATGTACTGTTAAGCGGTTTGGAACTAATGGCACAGGTACCTGAAGCACAACCAACCTGTTGCCAGTAAATAAAACCGGCAAGGGCGCCTACGGCTGCACCAATGATATAAAGCAGGTTATTTTTAAACCACTTCTTCATAATGAATATCGTTTTTCATTGAATGACCTGTTGACGGCGGTGCTGCACAATTACCGGTTGCACAACAGCCCAGGTTAAAAACAGGCATGGCTGTAAATAAGGCACCGATCATTCCAAATAAAATATCTTTTGCCATAACTGCCTGTATTATGATGGCTACGCCCATTGCCAGGCGTAAGACCCGTACAAGGTTCCAGTTACGAAAGATCACCTGTTTCATTTAAAATGTTTTATGCAGCAAAGCTAACCCGGTGCCGTATCGTTATCGGTAACAAAGGTTACATAAAAAGCAGTCTGCCGACTGCTTTTATAATGATAAGCAATAATGCTTACTCTTACTATTTTTTCAGGAAGGCCGAATACATCCACACCTGCTTTTCCTGGGCACGGATGTAGTCACTCATTAATGCGTTGGTGCCTTCATCGTTTGCATCAGCCGAAATGGCAAGGATATCCCGCTGAAGAACGATGATGGATTTAAATGCCTCCAGTATCTGTTCCACTGATTTTACCCCGTCGGTGACCTTAGCGCTTTCCTTTACCTGGGAAAGCTGTGCGTATTTTGAATAATTATGTTCCGGGCTGAAACCCAGTGTGAGGATACGTTCGGCCACTTCATCTATTTTCAGTAAAAGATCATTATACAATTCTTCAAACTTAACGTGCAGCTCAAAGAATTTATCGCCTTTGATATTCCAGTGAAACCCGCGGGTGTTCTGGTAGAAGATAGAATAATTTGCCAGCAGAACATTTAGTTTTTCAGCAAGTTGTTTGCTCTTTTTTTTATCAAGTCCGATTGCGTTCATAACAGGAAGATTTAAAAGTTACAGCAAAAAGTACTTCTGCCAGATGAAAGATCAAATGGCGGAACAGGCTGCATAAAGAACAGTTTCTACACCAAAATGTTCATTTACTTTTTAGCCGCACAGGTATTTATACCCAACAGGGTATAAAGCGGGCAAAAACTCACCAGGCTGGTAACTACAAATACGGCGCCCAGCACCAGCAGCACAATACCGAATGTACCTGTAACCGTATTGGTAAAATAAAGTACCGCAAAAACGGCAGCCAGCAGTATGCGTATCATACGATCTGAATTTCCCATGTTCTTTTTCATGATCTTAAATTTTAAGTAAGATAAAAAGGTCTTTTATTCATTACGGTAACATTTGTAACATTGAAGAACAACCCCGGAAGCGGCCGCAGCCTGCTACTTTATAACATAGTGGTGGGGCACACATAATCTGTTTTTGGCACATTGGTCTTTATCATTTCACTGAAGCCCCCGCTCACATCACAAAAATCATCCCAGCCCCGTTGCTTCAGAATGGATGCGGCGATCATGCTGCGGTACCCGCCTGCACAATGCAACACAAAGGGTTTGTCTTTGGGGAAAGATGAAAGATGATCATTCACCTGGTTCAATGGTATGTTCACAGCATCCACCACATGCTCGGCGTCGTACTCACTTTTCTTACGTATATCGATCACCAGCGGCTTTGTTGTTTCATACAGCTTTGCAAATTCCCCTGCTGAGATGCGTTTAACAGATCCGGTTTCCCTGCCTGCTTTTTTCCAGGCTTCAAAACCACCGTCAAGATAACCCAATGTATTATCATACCCCACTCTCGATAAACGGATGATGCATTCTTCTTCCCGGCCCGGATCTGTTACTAACAGTATCTCCTGTTTTACATCCGGTATCATTTCGCCTACCCATTGCGCAAAGTTTCCATCAATACCGATGTTGATGCTGTTGGGGATAAAGCCCTTTGCAAAATCCGAAGCAGCCCTTGTGTCCAGTATCAATGCCCGGGTTTCATTGGCAACGGTTTCAAATTCAGCAACAGGCATTGGATGTTTTCCCCTTTGCATGATCGTATCCAGGCTTTCGTATCCTTTTATATTCATCAGTACATTCTGCGGAAAATAAACCGGTGGTGTGGTGAGACCGGTGAGCAATTGTTTAACGAACTCATCCTTTGTGAGCAATGGATTCAATGCATAGTTCACTTGTTTCTGGTGGCCCAGTGTATCGGTGGTTTCCTTGCTCATCATTTTACCACAGGCGCTTCCGGCGCCGTGGTTGGGGTAAACAATAAGGTCGTCGCTCAGCGGCATGATCTTGTTTCGGAGAGAATCGAACAAATGGCCGGCGAGTTTTTCCTGGGTAAGGTCGGCAATTACATGCTGGGCAAGGTCGGGCCGGCCCACATCGCCAATGAACAAGGTATCGCCGGTAATGATGCCGTGTTCCTTTCCATGTTCATCTATTAATAGGTAGGTGCTGCTTTCCATGGTATGCCCGGGTGTATGAAT
>DAOQRQ010000123.1:0-8157 GCA_035355815.1 Ferruginibacter sp.
CTATACCAAACCGGGGATAATAGCCTTCGGCCCATTCAAAATTATCCAGCAGGGTCCATACAAAATACCCGTTTACTTTTACTCCCTCTCTTTTTGCAAGCAGTACCTGGGCAATATAATCCTGCAGAAATCTTACCCGCTTAAAATCATCTATACTGCCTTGTTCAATGGCATCTTCAAAAGCAGCCCCATTCTCTGTTACTATGATCTCTTTTACTCCCGGGTAATTATTGATCCGTTTCAACGCTTCATAAATTCCCGGCGGGTACACTTCCCAATCCATCACCGTATGATCTACCTTTCTTTTGCTGGCCTTAATAACTTTTGCCCGCATAAAAGGCATCAACGGGGCATGACTTACCAGTTCCCTGGTATAATTCTGCAGGCCCACAAAGTCCATCTCAAAAGCCAGTTTCTTTTCATCATGCGGGTACATATAGCGTTCGATGCGTTCTAATATCTTCAGGCTGGCGGTTGGATATCCCATCCCAAGCAAAGGTTCAATGAACATCCGGTTAAGCAATGCATCGGCTTTAACAGCAGCGTTAATATCTTTCTCGTCGTAATGCCGGAAGGGCTCAATATGCGAATAGGAAAAAGTAGTGCCCACTTTACAATCCTGCCGCAGAGATTTTATGAGCCGCCCACCCTCGGCCTGGCATAATGCCGCATGATGTGCAGCCGCCAAAAAGCTACTGAGTCCTTTTTTCCCGGGCGCATGAACGCCTAAAAAATAACCCGCCCCGGTAAACACCATCGGTTCATTCAACACCATCCAGTGCTTCACCCGGTCACCAAAATTTTTCATACAGCAATCCACAAAATAACTGAACCAGTGTATTATATCCCGGTTCATCCATCCTCCTTTTTGCTGCAATGCCTGTGGCAGGTCCCAATGATAAAGCGTTATCCAGGGCTCAATACCCAGCTCCAGGCAAAAATCAATTACGTGATTATAAAAATCGATCCCTTTATAGTTTACAGCACCTGTTCCATTGGGTAAAATGCGGCTCCAGGAAATAGAAAAGCGGTAATTGGGGATGTGCAGGTTATAGATCAGCGCCAGGTCTTCGGCATAGTGATGATAAAAGTCGCAGGCAGTATTTCCGTTATCGTTATTAAATATCTTATTCTTCTTTTGCGAGAAGGTATCCCATATGGAAGGCCCTTTTCCATCGGCATTATGCCCGCCTTCCACCTGGTAGGCAGCAGTGGATACGCCCCACTTAAAATCTTCGCCAAAATCATTCCTTGTAAAGAGCATGATCTTATTCTCCCAGTTGATTTAATATTTTCCCCAGGCTCTTGTCTTTTAATTTCTTTACAGAATAAATAGCATCGCCCAGCTTCACTTCTTTTTTACTGCCTTCCACAACATGCTTCCGGATGATCATATTGATGATCCGTTCGGTACTGTTGGGATAATTGACCGTGATCACCTGCTTACCCTCCGCCCAGGCCCTGATCTTATCAATATGTTTCCGTTTCAGACTTTTTATTATGGGAACGCCCATGTCTTTAAGCGCTGCAGCATTACACTGCTGTTCGTACTGTCCCATCATGGGTATTGCCATCAGCTTCTTTTTGAGGAACAAGGCTTCAGCGGGTGTTTCAAAGCCGGCACCGCATAAAACACCTGAACAATTAATAAAGCTTTCAATAAAGTCGTCATTGTTCACCGGCCGGATATGAACATTCTTTTCCTTGTATTCTTTTTTTGAATGCTTACTGAATACCTGCCAGTTGATCTTTTTTATCTCACTCAACACTTTTATAATTCTTCCGTCGCTGTATGCCGGCAGGTAAACAGTAAAATGATCTTTGTTGCCCGCCCTGGCTGACCGTACCTGGCTCCTGATCACCGGTGTGAAAATATTCTTATCATACATGCCAAAATGAAACCCGTATGCTTCTGTAACGGGAGCATAATTATTCAACACCGCCTTTCCCACCAGGTCTTTGTTTTTAGGCTTTGGTGATTTTTTATTAATAACAGCTGCCTGGTGGCTCAGTCCAATACATTCTTTGTGTTTCATTTTGCAGGCCCAGGCACTCACGGGCTCAAAATCATTTATCACCAGGTCGTAGTTTTCAACCGGCAGGCTTTTAATTTCTTTGTAAAGCTGTTTCAGGTTACTCTTCTTATAAGTGGCCACCAGGTCAATGCCCCCCTTCTTTCCAAAAATAAAACTGAGACCCTTGAATGTATATTTTACCGGGTAAGGCAGTTCCACATCGGCCTGTATGCCGCTGACCAGTATATCCAGCTCGCCTTTTTGCTGCAGGACGGGAATGATATCCCTTGCCCTGCTCAAATGGCCATTGCCGGTTCCCTGTATGGCGTACAATATTTTCATGTTTGTTTCAGCAGGTTGAATTCTTCCACCAGGTTTTCAAACAGCTGGTTATTGTTCAGCTCTTCTTCCTGGTCGTGCACACTCATATTCAGCATTTCAATTTCGTCGAAGCGGTAGATCTCCCATTTGCCATCCGTATACTCCAATGCGGTGAGGTTCTCGATCCAATCACCGCTGTTGAGATAAATTATTTTCCCATCTTCATTTACTATTTCCCTCATTTCGGGTTGATGAATATGCCCGCACACCACATAATCATATTTATTACTGATGCCGATATCGGCCGCCGTTTGTTCAAAACTGTTAATGAACTTTACAGCGCTCTTTACGCTGTTCTTTATTTTTTTAGACAGGGATAGTTTTCCCCGCTTGAATACCTTCTCCGAAATAAAATTGGCAAAGCGGTTGATCAGTATCAGCGTATCGTATCCCACCGCACCCAGTTTTGCCAGCCACTTACTGTGCTGCATGGTTACATCAAACACATCGCCGTGAAAGAACCAGGCGCTCTTCCCGTCTTCCAGCTCCAGTATCACTTTGTTAACGATCTTTAACGATCCCATTTTAAATCCCACAAACTTGCGCAGCATTTCATCGTGGTTGCCTGTTACATAATAGATTTTTACCCCCTTTCCCATCCAGGTCATCAGTTGCTTCACCACTTTCATGTGGCTCTTGGGCCAATAGCGTTTGCTGAACTGCCAGATGTCAATGATATCTCCATTCAGAATTACCGTTTTGGGTTTAATTGTTTTCAGGTAGAGCAATAACTCTTTGGCGTGGCAACCATATGTACCCAGGTGTACATCCGACAGTACCAGTATATCCAGCTTTCGTTTTTTTATCTTATCCACTAGCGGATCTTATAAAATTTCAACGGCGTGTAAAAAGCGGATAGCATCGGAAGAAAGATCCGTACGGAAAGCTGCAGAAAAAAATAGCGGACATTTTTCATAACGTAAGATGTTGGGGCCAGTAATGAATGCAAAATGCAGCATTGCTGTGACCAAATGTTTACGGGAATGTTATTTGTATATTAACAGGCGGCCCGGAGAGGGCAGGGTTTCTTTCCTGATCAATCCTTCCTGCTTTGAAGCGTAAACCCGAACGTAGTACCCACGTCGATCTTACTGCGTACATGAATGGCCTGGCCATGTGCCTCGATGATGTGTTTGCAGATGGCAAGTCCTAAGCCGCTGCCACCAACCTTACGGCTGCGGGCAAGGTCGGTGCGGTAAAACCGTTCAAAGATCCGGTGCAGGTGTTCTTCGGCAATGCCGGCTCCGTCGTCACTTATTTCGATCAACACTTTGGCGCCGTCCACTTTATAAAAACTGGCTTCTACAATGCCATTTTGTTTACCATACTTGATGGCATTGTCAACGAGGTTGATGAATACCTGGCGCATCTTTTCTTTATCGGCATAAACGGTCAACGGAAGTTCGCAGCCTTTTTTAATGATGCACCTGATCTCCTTATCATCGGCCTTAATGGAAAGTGAATCGTATACTTCTTTTACCAGTTCCTGGATGATGAAGCTGTCTTTCAGCAAAAGCTGTTCCCCGCTTTCTAATTTTGAAATGGCATCGAGGTCATCTACCAGGTTCACCAACCGGTCGATATTACGGGAAGTGCTTTGCAGGAATTTTTTATTCACGTCGCTGTTCTCCAAAGCGCCGCTCAGCAGTGTATCCACATAACCCTGTATGGCAAAGATGGGCGTCTTCAATTCGTGACTCAGGTTCTGTAGAAATTCTTTGCGGTAGGCCTCATTTTGCTGCAGTAATTCTATTTCTGCCTTTCTTTGTTCGGCCCAGGCCTCCACATCTTCCCTTACTTCATCAATGTCTTTTTGCGGCAGGATATTTTTATAATAAAATTCCTCTTTCTTGCTGGCCTTGGTTTGATAGATGAATTTATAAATGAGTTTTATTTTCCGGTAAATGAAGGTTTGCAATATGTACAGGATCAACCCAAAGCAACCAAGAAATATCACCCCAAAGGAGATCAATGCGATCCACCATACCGGCTTAAGAACAAAAATCACGAGAGCAATGGGTATGGATAAACCAAGTGCTGCAAATGCGGATAACTGTTGTGGTGAAAAATTTTTTGAAGTCGGCATTTCTAATTCATGGTTGATTGATCATGGTTCATGGCAGAACCCGATGCGAAAGTAAAGAACTATGAACCATGAACCATGAACGGAACAACTATATCTCGAACTTATACCCCA
The DNA here is from genome assembly GCA_035355815.1 of Ferruginibacter sp. Taxonomy (GTDB): domain Bacteria; phylum Bacteroidota; class Bacteroidia; order Chitinophagales; family Chitinophagaceae; genus Ferruginibacter. The sequence continues at coordinate 4,594 of DAOQRQ010000123.1, forward strand.
CTCCTTTCACCGTAGTGATGCAGTCGAGGTTCAGTTTCTGGCGGATCTTACGGATATGTACATCAATGGTACGGTCGCCCACGATCACTTCGGTTCCCCAAACCTGGTTCAGTATTTCGTTGCGCAGGAAAACCTTACCCGGCTTACCGGCCAGTAAGGCCAGCAGCTCAAATTCCTTACGGGCGAGTATGATATCGTTGCCTTGGAAGTTCACCATATATTTTTCCCGGTCTATCTTCAGGTCGCCCACCTGCAGGGTGCTGGTTTCTTCTTTATTGATACGCCGGAACAGGGCATTTACCTTACTTACTAAAACTTTCGGACTGATGGGTTTGGTAAGGTAATCATCGGCGCCGGTCTCCAACCCCTTTATCTCGGTTCCTTCGTCGCTCAACGCCGTGAGAAAGATGATGAGGGTATCGTTAAAAGTGGGCTGCATGCGCAGCAGGTTGCATACTTCAATACCGGTTTTACCCGGCATCATGATATCCAGTATGATCAGGTCGGGGTTAAACCGCTTGGCCAGGTCCAATGCATCGTTTCCGTTCTTTGCCGTAGCCACTTCGTATCCTTCTGTTTTCAGGTTGTATTGAATGATCTCAAGGATATCCGGCTCATCATCGGCAATTAAAATTCTTTTAACCGTGGTTGCATTGCTCATATTGGGTGCAAAAATAGTCTTTACCAGTAATCAGCAGGGCGGTTTTACCCCGGCAGGGTATTATCAAATTGTTAAGCCGATACGGTGCATTAACAAGAATTTTCATCTTAACCAGCAGTCAAAATGCAGCCCCTCGCCGATTTTTAGCATCTTTGCAGCAGAACTGACTATGAAAAGAAATATTCTTCTATTCTCCCTGCTCGTATCCTGTGTTACTGCATCGGCAAATACCGACACGGTAAAAGTGCCCATATTCCGCCAGTTGTTTCACGACCGTATCAATGAAGAGCAACGCCTGCTTGACCGGATGGACGGCAAGGCCGATGGCATCGTAAAAGCCACCCACACCAGCGAGATAAACCTGGCCATAACCGATGTAATGATACGCCGGGTGAATGAAATGCAGGATATGGTGGAACTGAACGAAAAGCTGGTAAGCAATAACCAGAAGATCCGCTACCTGAGCTATGTAGAGAATATGGTGAAAGCCTATAAGCACGGTATCAAATCAAAAGAACTGAACCCTGCCTATGCCCCGGTGCTGATGGATAATTTTGAGAAGATCATGAAAGCTACCATGGACAGCAGCAGCATGGCCGCTCTTATTGAACAGGCTCCTTATTCCATTGGAAAAATAAATGCCGAAATATTTTACGATAATAAAGGATATGCCGAAAGCAAGAAGATACTCTACAAAAAATTCGGCTTCCTTAATCCGGATAAGATCTTACAAACAATAGAGCCTTACCGGGATGAGCCTTTTGCCGACTCCCTGATTGTACTCAGCTGTAAATTCAACCCTACTTCAATTTATTCGGTTGCACAGGCAGCCGATTCAAAGCTGGGTATGCTCGTTCACCGGAATAAGAACCCCCTGGTAAAGGCGGTGGTGGAACTGAGTAAAACATCCAATGCCTTATTATACTTTCCTTTTTTAGACGACCTGTTAAAAGGGAGAAAGACCGTGGAAAGTATTAAGAAATATGTAGGCGATGGCGAAACGGGTTACGACAGCGTGGGCTATTTTAAATTACTGGTGCAAACCGAGATCGCCTATTTTAAACGGATGGTATCGCCTGCAAAAGATACCCCCATCGCCATGTTTGGGGCCAATGGATTAAGAGAGGTGTTGAAGAGTAAGGCTGTTCAGCATTTTGTTACACCCATCAACAGCCTGCACGACCTCAGTAATTTAAACATGCGCATGAAGGCAACCGATTCGCTTTCGGCCATCGACCTTTATTTTATGATGGTAATGAGTGAGAACGAGATCTATACCTCCAGCTACAAACACAGTTTCTTCCGCATGCTGCAGCGTATGGGTGCCGAACCAAGAACAGACTCTCTTTTATTAAGCGTGCATTTCGACTTCTTCAAGAAGTTCATAAAGATGGCAGCCAATTACAATAAACTGGATACCTTTTTAAAGTTCATGCCCAACCAGGCATCGGAAACACTCATGCGTGGGTTTATTGCCAACCTCGATAATACCGGTAACCTGGAAGATGCCGTGGACGTAGCCGATTCGTACAGCAGCATCAACGATATGAAACTGCAAAGCACCATATTGGGTTATGTAATGGAGAATGAGAAACTGAGTATGCAGAAAAATAATAACCGGGGCCGCACCATTTATGGTTTACTTAAATCGATCTTCCTGTCGGCCGACAGCACCAACAAAGTTGATCTCACCAGCATATTAGGCATCCCCTCTATTTATGAAATTGAAAACAAAGACATGCGTGACGACAGCGGACGGATCATTCAGCAGGTTTACTGGTACGGCGACGAAGATGGAAAAACATACTTCCCTTTATTCATCAGTTCTTTTTCTCCCAAAGAATGGACCATCACATCCAATAAAGAATGGTACGAGATCAGGTCGAAAAAAGGAAATGTGTGGGTGTTTGCCAACAGGCCGCTGGATAACGATGCCAACCTCGACGACAGCGCCCAGGTTCACCTGAATGACTACCTCGCCGAAAATAACCTCATCCCAACGGTGGTGGTTCATCGTGGCCATAGTTACTGGCTGCCCCGTACCATCAAACGCATGTCGGGCAATGCCAAGATCGTGATGTTGGGCTCCTGCGGCGGATATAAGAACCTGAACGACATCATCGACATCAACCCCGATGCACACATTATCTCCACCAAGGAGATCGGTACGGGGGATATTAACCGCCCCATTCTCAATTACCTCAACCAAACCTTTGAATCGGGCACTAAGTTGGTATGGAAGAGCATGTGGGCCAGCTTGACCAAACAGTTTTCAGCAGATCCCAACAAAGCCGTTAAAGAAAGCTGGGAAGATTATATTCCCCCGTATAAAAACCTCGGCGCCATTTTTCTGAAAGGATATAATAACCTGATACAGGACGAGTAGGTGATGCATCACCCGTTTTTTTATGAGTGGCAATATGTTCAGCCTTCAAACTCCCGTATTTTTGCAGGATGAGTGATACAGCAGCTGCTAAAAAAAAGATCTTTAATTTTTCTTTGCTCCGCAGGGTATTCCGTTTTGCAGCGCCTTACAAAAATAAATTCTATGGTTCGCTGCTGCTGGCCATTGTGCTGGCGGTATTATCACCCATCAGGCCTTATCTTATCCAGTTAACCATCAACGACGGAATAAAAGGAAACACCACTTCGCATTTCATTGATTCGCCCGGCGGGTTCATCATCGAGATCACCATCATACAGGTGATCTTATTATTACTGGAAACCGTTTTCCGTTTCCTCTTCACGTTTCTCACGGCATCGCTGGGACAAAGCGTGGTAAAAGACATGCGGGTGAGCACCTATAATAAGATACTGCACCTCAATTTGTCGCAGTACGATAAAACACCCATCGGCACCCTTACCACCCGAACCATCAACGACATCGAATCCATCAACGATAT
>DAOQRQ010000124.1:0-8151 GCA_035355815.1 Ferruginibacter sp.
GGTTGCACCAGGCCATCGAAGCGAAGGAAAATGTGAAGATCGAAGCATCCACGCAAACCTATGCCACCATCACCCTGCAGAACTACTTCCGCATGTACCACAAGCTGGCCGGTATGACCGGTACCGCCGAAACGGAAGCCGCCGAGTTCTGGAGCATCTATAAACTGGATGTGGTAACCATTCCTACCAACGTAAAAGTGATCCGCAAAGACGAGCAGGATCTTGTATACAAAACCAAGCGGGAGAAATACAAGGCCGTGATCGAGGAAGTGGAAAAACTGCGAAGCGTGGGTCGTCCTTCCCTGGTGGGTACCACTTCCGTGGAAGTGAGTGAACTGCTTTCGCGTATGCTGAAGCAGAAAAATATTCCGCATAACGTACTGAACGCGAAACAGCACGCCAAGGAAGCGCAGGTGGTTGCCGAAGCCGGATTGGCCGGCGCCGTTACCATCGCTACCAACATGGCGGGTCGTGGTACCGATATCAAGCTTGGCCCCGGTGTAAAAGAGGCGGGCGGGTTGGCCATCATCGGTACGGAGCGGCATGAAAGCCGCCGGGTCGACAGGCAGTTGCGTGGCCGTGCCGGCCGCCAGGGCGATCCTGGTAGCTCCAGCTTTTTTGTTTCGCTGGAAGACGACCTGATGCGTATGTTCGGAAGCGAACGTATTGCCGGGCTGATGGATAGGATGGGATATAAAGAAGGTGAAGTGATACAGCACAGCATGATCACCAAATCAATTGAACGGGCACAGAAGAAAGTGGAAGAAAATAACTTCGGCATCCGTAAGCGTTTGCTGGAATATGATGATGTGATGAACAAACAGCGTAATGTAGTTTACAAGAAACGTAACCATGCCCTTTTTGGAGAACGGCTGGCGCTTGACCTGGATAACGCATTTTATTCTGTTGCCAATGGTCTTATCAATTCATTCAAAGAGATTAATGATCACGAAGGATTCAAGCTGGCAGCCATTGTGAATTTTGGAATTGATACTTCCATCACGGCGGCCGACCTGGATAAAGACGATGTAAATGTATTGAGCGAACGTTTGTACAACGAGGCCGTTACTGAATACCGCCGAAAGACAGATGCGGTTGTTCAGCAAACCCTGCCCATCATTAAAAATATCCGCAAGGAGCAGGGCAATCATATTGAGAATGTGGCTGTGCCGTTCACCGATGGTAAGAAACCGATACAGGCGCTTGCAAACCTTGATAAATATTTAGCCAGCGAAGGAAGAGAACTGAATGATGCACTGGAACGCAACATTACCCTGGCATTAATTGACGATGCATGGAAAGAACATTTACGTGCCATGGACGACCTTCGGCACAGTGTGCAAACCGCAGGATACGAACAGAAAGATCCTTTGGTTATTTATAAGATAGAAGCCTTTAATGCCTTTAAGCAAATGGACGACCAGGTGAACAAGGATATCGTGAGTTTCCTTTGCCATGCACAGATACCGATGGAGCAAACCAATGCCGGGCAAATACGGGAAGGCCGGGAAAGCAGGACCGACATGAGCAAGATGCGCCAGCGTAAAGAAGAATTTGCAACAGCCGGCGGCGGTCCCGAACACCTCAGTGCAGAAAATGAATACATCGATCCATCAGGTCCGGTAAAACAAGAACCCATCCGTGTGGAAAAAGCGCCCGGGCGTAATGACCTTTGCCCATGCGGAAGCGGCAAGAAGTATAAACATTGCCACGGGAAGGAGGTATAAGCAGTTTTTTTAAGAATTTGGGCTAAAGCCTTAAAGATATATTTGTTTCAATTGCCCCGTCCTTAAGGACGGGGCAATTCATTTATCAATACCCTGCTTTCGCCCCACCGATATTTTCGATTGGGTGCCAGGTGGTTTTTATTTCCTGGAAGTCCATAATGAAGTAAGGAGATTGTCCCGAAGCATCTGCCCATTTCACTTTATCATACAGTACAACCCGTTTTACATTCAGTGCCGATTTTTCTTTGATCATCTTTTGATCAGCCGCATCCGTTTCGCAATAAACCGTTGCATTCACATCCATGTGATCGGCAAAGAAAGGAGCCAGTTCAGCAACCTTACCGGTAAGAATATTTACAACACCTCCGGGCAGATCAGAACTATTAAGCACTTCAGCAAATGTCACTGCACAAAGCGGTTTTGTATTGGAGGCAAGTACCACACAGGTATTTCCTCCTGCAATAACCGGGGCAATGACTGAAACCAAACCTAACAAGGAATCATTTTGTGGGGCAATGGCTGCCACTACGCCGGTTGGCTCAGGTACCGAGAAATTAAAATGAGAAGAAGCAACCGGGTTCACTGTGCTGTATAACTGTTGGAATTTATCGCACCAGCCGCTGTAATAAATCAGGCGATCAATGCAAAGATTCACTTCTTTTTCTGCCTGTGATCTTGATGAATCCTGTTTTATCAACTCATCTATAAATTGTGCTTTTCTCCCCTCCAGCATTTCGGCAATGCGGTAAAGTATTTGTCCACGGTTAAAAGCAGCCCTGCCGCTCCATCCGCCAAAAGCACTTCTTGCCGAGCCAACAGCGTCCCTGAAATCCTTCCTGGAACCGAGACAAACGTTGGCAAGTTTTTCATTCCTGCTGTTCGTTGCAATATAGTACCTGCCGGATTCAGTCCTGGGAAACTGTCCGCCAACATATAGCTTGTAAGTTTTTAAAACTTCAAGACGTTTTTCTATTGTAGCCATATCTTTTTCGTTTAAAACGTTTCAGTCGTTTAATTCGTTTCAGGAGTTTTTCTTGCGCAAACCCTTTACATCTGATTTTAGCAGATAGCTAATGAATTTTTGCAACATTGTACTGATTCGAACTGCTAATAAATATAGTTCTTCAAACTGTTCTTTGCTTATATATCTCCTATCAAGCGCCCCGTACAATTGGGACCTTAATTCACCACATGATCCCTTTGAATACCCCAGGAATAATATGAATTCATTTTTTGTTCCTCTTTCAAAACCTTCAGCTATATTATCCATGATTGAGCCTGAAGAGCCTTCAATCTGTCCAATCAATCTAAAATTCCTTTTTAGTGAATTACTATCTATTATCTGGCCTAATTTATCGCATAAATTACGGCTTACTTTCCAAACGTCTAAATCTTCAAACCTTTTAATAGTTGCCATGGGTAACGTTTAAAGGTTTAATGTCGTTTAAAACGTTTAAGTTGTTAGGGTGTAATTATCGGGAAAAGATGTTGTTTTTCTCAACCTTTAAACGTTTGAAACGTTTAAACGATATTAACATATGCATTCAATCCATGTACACCTCCCTCCCTTCCATATCCGCTTTCTTTGTACCCGCCAAAAGGAGAGGAGGGGTCAAATTTATTAAATGTGTTTGCCCAAACAACACCCGCCCGTAATTTAGTTGTCATGTTGAATATCTTGGAACCCTTGTCTGTCCATACTCCTGCTGAGAGGCCATAAGGCGTGTTGTTTGCTTTTTCAATTACTTCATCATCTGTACGGAAACTTTGTATTGCCAGTACCGGTCCGAATATCTCTTCCTGCGCAATGCGGTTGCTTTGTGCCACATTGGTGAAGATGGTTGGCCTGCAGAAGAATCCTTTTTTTGGAATAGCGCATGAACTCTGGTACATCTCTGCTCCTTCCTGTATACCGATCTTTATGTATTTATTGATGATGTCTAACTGTGCTCTTGAGTTGATAGCGCCAATATCCGTATTCTTATCGATCGGGTCACCAACGATCAATGTTTCCAGCCTGTCTTTTAATTTGCGAACCACCTGTTTAAAAACAGATTCCTGCACGTATAACCTTGAGCCGGCGCAACAAACATGGCCCTGGTTAAAGAAGATCCCGTTGATCACTCCTTCCACCGCTTGGTCAAGCGGGGCATCATCGAAAATGATATTGGCAGCTTTTCCACCTAATTCCAATGTTGCTTTTTTATTGGTGCCGGCAATGGCACGCTGAATTATTTTTCCAACTTCCGTTGAACCGGTGAAAGCGATCTTATTGATGCCGGGATGATTAACGATGGCAGCACCCGTTGCACCTGCACCAGTAATGATGTTCACTACACCAGGAGGCAGATCAGCTTCCTGTATGATCTCGGCCAGTTTTAATGCGGTGAGGGAAGTGTTCTCTGCAGGTTTTAAAACAACCGTATTTCCGCAAGCCAATGCCGGTGCTATTTTCCAGGCAGCCATCAGTAAAGGAAAATTCCAGGGTATGATCTGCCCGGCAACACCCAGTGGTTCTGTTCTCCGGTTTGGAAAAGCATATTCCAGTTTGTCGGCCCATCCGGCATAATAAAAGAAATGATTGGCTGCCGTGGGTACATCAAAATCACGACTCTCCCGAATGGGTTTACCACCATCCAGTGTTTCAATGATGGCAAATTCCCTGGCTCTTTCCTGCAGCATCCGGGCAATGCGATAAATATATTTCGCCCTTTCGGCAGGCGGCATTTTTTTCCAGGTCTTATCGTAGGCATTCCTTGCTGCAGTTACGGCTTTGTTCACATCGGCGCCATTGGCTTCGGCGATCATCGATAATTTTTCTTCGGTAGCCGGGTTGATGGTAGGGAAATATTTTTTGCTCTGCGGTTTCTCAAACTTCCCGTTGATGAAGAGTTCGTACTGCGGGTCTATTTTGGCTGCGCTCTTGCTTTCCGGTGCAGGAGCAAGATTCCGGGCAGAATCGAACTTTAATTTGATGGTATTGTTCTTTTTTGTTGCCATTGAATTCGTTTAAGTCGTTTAATATCGTTAAATGGTTTAAAAACGTTGAAACGACTTAAACGTTACAACGTTTTAAACGGGACTAGTCGATTGAAAAATAATTTGCACTCTGATATACGCCTGTCCTCTGTTTCATCAACTGCATTAAAATATCGTTGGCCAGGCTGCTTGCGCCAAACCGGAACCATTCGTTGTTCATCCAGTCTTCGCCCAGCACTTCATTCAGCATAACCAGGTAATGCAATGCCAGCTTTGCTTTGGAAATACCACCGGCAGGCTTCATGGCGATCTTCTTCCCGGTCTTGTAATAAAAGTCACGAATGGCCTCCAGCATCACCAGGGTTACCGGCATCGTTGCAGCCGGAGAAATCTTCCCGGTGGAAGTTTTGATGAAATCAGCGCCGGCATACATGGCAATATCGCTGGCCCGGCGTACTTTATCATAGGTAACCAGTTCGCCCGTTTCCAATATCACTTTCAGTCTTGCTTCGCCACAGGCTTCTTTGATGGCAGCGATCTCGTCGAACACAAAATTGTATTCACCCTGTAAGAATTTTCCTCTCGATATCACCATGTCGATCTCATCGGCTCCATTCTGCACGGCGTATTTTGTATCCCGGATCTTTACATCACGGGGCGCCTGTCCGCTGGGGAATGCCGTTGCCACGGCGGCTACTTTAACGCCCGAATCTCCCAACGCTGTTTTGGCCACTTTCACCATACTCGGGTAAACACAAATAGCTGCTACGGTTGGTAAGCCGGGGTAGGCATCGTGTAAATGCAATGCTTTGTAACAAAGCTGCTTTACTTTTCCATCGGTATCTTTTCCTTCCAGCGTAGTGAGGTCGATCATGTTGAGGGCAAGCTTGAGCCCGTTCACCTTGGTCTCATTCTTTATGCTCCGCTTGGTGAACCGGGATGCTCTTTCTTCAATACCCACCTGGTCAACATGCGGCGACAGGGAAAAGTCAGGGATGGTTTTGGTTGCAATCATTTCAATTGGTTGAAAATCGTTGAATGTCGTTTAAAATAGCTTAAGACGTTAATGCCTCCAGGGCTTTTTTGATCATGTTTTTAACGGCTGCTTCACTGTCTTTTGAGAACTCCTTTATTACCCGGTTTGCAATAATGGTATTGATGCTCAAGCATTCATGCCCCATTAGTTTGCCCAGTCCATAAATGGCCGAGGTCTCCATTTCAAAGTTAGTGATTCGGTGATTATTAAAACTGAAATGGGTGAGCTTGTCAACCAGGCCCGGACTTGCCAATCCCAGCCGCAGTACCCTTCCCTGCGGACCAAAAAAGCCCGGGCAGGTTACGGTGATGCCTTTATGAAAACCTTCGCCGAATTTTTTCAACAGCAACTCGCTGCCGCTAAAAGCATAGGGATTGGTGATGGCTGTATCTAATTTTGTCTGGCTGATAAATGCTTCAGCCATTTCTTTATCGGCCGTTGTTTTTTCGTAACGGTAAAAGTTGAGCAGGTTATCCAAACCCAGGCCGTGTGAAGAAGCTACAAAACTATCCACGGGAATATCGGCTTGTAAAGAGCCCGATGTGCCAAAGCGGACGATATTCAGTTTGGTGAGTTTCTCTTTGATCATCCTCGTTTCAAAATCAATATTGGCCAGGGCATCCAATTCGTTGAAAACGATGTCGATATTATCCGGACCAATACCGGTGGAGATCACCGATAGATGTGTATTGCCGATATAGCCGGTATGGGTGATGAACTCCCGGTGCCGGAGTTGATGTTCGATCTTATCAAAATGAGCGCTTACTTTTTTCACCCGGTCGGGGTCGCCCACCACAATAACGGTTGGGGCCAGTTCTTCGGGGCGTACATCCAAATGATAAATGGCGCCGCGGCTGTTGATGATGAGTTCCGATTCGGGGATGCGTTGCATAGGTGATCGTTAAAAAACAAAGATATTGATTAATGGATTTGGTTATTGCGATTAAAATATCAGCCGCCTGAAATTAAGGATGTTTTTTGTTGTTACCTACCGGAATGGTTGGAGATGAAATAATGCATCAGCTGGTAAACGGCAAACGCCAGCAGGCAGGCAACCAGCATTCTGGCAAGTGTGCTTAACCAGCCAAAAGCAAATACTTTTTTCATTGAAACCGCCAGATAGACAAGAAGCGCCAGCAGAAAAAGCCAGGCTAATATGAAGGGGAGTAAATTGTTTAGCGACTGCATCATTAAAATGGAGAGTAGCATCGCAGGAAAGATGATCAGGAAGAAACAACCAAAGTGAATGGAAAACAGCATAGTGTCGTAGTAGAACAACCCTTTCCGGTAAAAAACAATAAAACAGATCAGTGCATTGATTGGGATCATGATGAGGAACAGCCATTTGAAAATACCTGTTACCATTGCTACGGCTTCTGGCATGGTCATTTGCCGGCTGATTCGTATTTTTTTGTTGACAGCAAATAAGCGGCTGATGACATTATTGGCATAACCATGGTCTGAAAGCCATATTCCTATACTGTCTTGGTGGATTTTCTTCAATAACCGCAGATCACCATTCGTTACATCGGGATTTTTCAGTATCCAGGAAAAGGGAGGTGCTAATATATTATCCTTCACGCTGTCTTCTGCTTTATCAAACATTTCGCTGATGGTCATATTCTTTTCACCAGGAACAGGGGCATCCCCAAAAAGGCCTTTTTTAAGGAGATTGGTTTCATATAAACCCATCACAAGCAGTCCGAAAAGGGAAAGGAAAATAAACATCCGGAATGGTGGTGTGTAGCGCCCGCGGATATTATTTATGTAATCGACTGTAAGCTTTCCCGGCCGGAACAGCAGGGTTTTCAGGGAATAAATAAACTTGGTATCAAAATGCAGCAAGCCTTCCAGCAATTCATACCCGTAATGTACCAGAGGAAAGCGTGGGTTGTGGTTTTCCTGGCCGCAATTTGGGCAAAAATTAGTGTGATCGGTGTTTGTACTGAACTGGAAATTGCAGTTTGCACAAGTATGCTGCTTATTCTTTTTTCTGCGCATGCTGTTCAATTAATACTGTTACCGGCTGATTTTCCGATACTGGATATTAACTAATGAAACAGCCATTGACCTTTTATTCAATGACTGCTTATATAAGCTGTTTGCTTATTTATTCTTATAGATCTTTCCATCCTTCATAACAAAAACCACGTTCTCCATCATGCTGATATCTTTTACCGGGTCGCCATTCACCGCAATGATATCGGCGAGTTTGCCTTTTTCAATGGTGCCGAGTATCTCAGAAACGCCTAACAGTTCGGCTCCATTGCAGGTGGCAGATGCTATTGCTTCTATGGCCGGCATGCCGCCTTCCACCATGTACACAAATTCTTTCCAGTTCTTTCCATGTGCAAATACGCCGGCGTCGGTACCGAATGCGATCTTTACTCCTGCCTTGTATGCCTTGGT
>DAOQRQ010000125.1:0-8063 GCA_035355815.1 Ferruginibacter sp.
CAAGGCAAAACTGGCCGCCAATATTAAATAGATACCAGCACCATCCGCTCTTTTCCGTACATATCTTTTTTTATCATCACGGTCTGGTAATCCTTCATGAACAGGGATGCTGTTTCTTTGGCCAGTTCCTCATGCGTTTCCAGGTAAATCTTTCCTTTAGGCAGTAAGTTTGTTTTTCCAAAAGCAGCGATCTTTTCGTAAAAGATCAGCGGCGACCTGTTGGGTACAAACAAAGCCAGGTGGGGTTCAAAGGCGGTTACATTCCTGGCGAGTTTTTCTTTTTCACCCAGGGGAATATAGGGCGGGTTGCTGATGATGATATCGAACATAGGAAGTTGCGGCCAATTCTTTTCTTCCAGAAAATCAAGTTGGGTAAAATGGATATGGGCGTTATGCAGCAAGGCGTTTTCTTTTGCCAGCTCAATGGCTTTTTCGCTTATGTCGATGCTGCTGATGATGGCTGCGGGCAAATGTTTTTTTATGGCAATGGGTATACAACCGCTGCCGGTGCCAATATCCAGTATGGCCGGGTCGGTAAGCCTCGACTTTCGATCGGCAATAAGTTGCTCAACCAGTTCTTCTGTTTCCGGTCTTGGTATCAATACGTGTTCATTCACTTTTAGCTTCATATGGTAAAACCAGGCTTCGCCAAGCACGTATTGAACAGGCTTATGGGTCAGCAATTCCTGCAATGCTTCCTGAATAAGCTTATCAGCAGCAGGGGTTATCAGTTTATTGGGATTCTTTATGATGTCTGTTCGCTTCAGTGATACCATCTTTTCAAATACCCAGTCGGTGATATTGGTGGCCTCACTGAGGCTATAAACTTTCTGCAGCTGTAATAAAAAATTCCGGTATAGTTCTTTCAATGTCATCAAAGCAAACATACTACTTCGCTCATGGATTTAAGAAAATAAGACCCGGCAATTTCACTTTGCTGCGTAGTACAGGTAGTTTATTTTTTGATGCTTACTTTTGTCACTTGTCATCGCAGGAACAATATATGCAACGCTGTCTTCAACTGGCGGCAACAGGAGCCGGCCAGGCAGCACCCAACCCCATGGTAGGCGCTGTGCTTGTGTATAAAGACAGGATAATCGGCGAAGGGTATCATGAAAAATACGGGAAAGCGCATGCCGAAGTGAATTGTATAAATAATGTGGCTGAAAACGATAAGACGTTCATTTCAGGAAGTACCATGTATGTTTCATTGGAACCCTGTGCTCATTTTGGTAAAACGCCTCCCTGTACCAACCTTATCATAGAAAATAAGATACCTAATGTAGTCATTGGCTGCCGCGACAGCTTCAGCGAAGTGAACGGGAAGGGAATTGAGAAATTGAAAGAAGCTGGTATCCAGGTTACGGTAGGTGTTTTAGAAAAAGAATGTCTTGAATTAAACAAACGGTTTTTTACATTTCATAACCGGCAACGGCCCTACATTATTTTAAAATGGGCGCAAAGCAGCGATGGAAAAATAGCGGCCCCCCTAAATCCCCCCGAAGGGGGGACATTGGAACCTGCCGGTGCCGGGAGGTTATTAATAAGTAATGAATTCAGCAACCGGCTGGTTCACAAATGGCGCAGCGAAGAAGCGGCCATACTGGTTGGAACAAATACGGCATGGAGGGACGATCCTTCTTTAACAACAAGGCTATGGCCCGGCCAGGATCCGGTGCGGCTGGTGATTGATAAAGAACTGAAATTGCCATCGCACCTGAAACTTTTTAATGGGAATTCAGAAACGATCGTTTTTAACTATATAAAAAAAGAAGATAGCGGAAAACTTCATTATCATCAGTTGAACCGGCAGGATGATCTTCTTATACAACTGCTTGCTGTTCTTTATGAAAAAAAAATACAGTCGGTATTGGTGGAGGGAGGGGCAAAATTGCTGCAGTCGTTCATTGATGCCGGCTTATGGGATGAGGCAAGGATAATATGCAATGAGGAGCTGGCAATAGGTAATGGATTGAATGCGCCTGTTTTAAAGCACCAGCTATTAATAAGCGAAGAAAAAATCGATACAGATACCATCTCCGTTTTTGTAAAAGAGATGGTTGACGATAAACCATGAACGAAGATTTTTATTTTACCATTGAAAAACCATCCAGCGCTGAGTTTAAAGACAGGGGGAGTAAATTCATTGCCTATGCCTTTTCAATTGAAACAGCAGATGACTTTAAGAAAGAACTGCAGGTGCTGAAAAAAGAACATCCCAAAGCCGTACATCATTGCTTTGCCTACCGCATCGGTACGGATGGAAATAACTTCCGTTCATCTGATGACGGAGAGCCATCCGGCTCGGCCGGGAAACCGATCCTTGGGCAAATAGACAGTAAAGGAATAACGAATGCTGCGGTCATTGTAGTCCGTTACTGGGGAGGTACTTTGCTGGGTGTTCCCGGCTTGATCAATGCGTATAAGACGGCAGCTTCTTTAGCATTACAAACCACACCGGTTGTACAGAAGCAGGTGGAAGTGGTTTATTCCATCGAGTTTGATTACACCCGTATGAACGAAGTGATGATGATCATCAAGCAGTTCAATTGTACCGTTATTTCAAATGAGATGCAGTTGTTCTGTGTCATTCAGGCCGGCATTCCCCGTAACAGGCTGGAAGATGTTCTGTATAAGTTGAAAGACCTGCAAAATGTTACGGTTAAAAAATGCGGATAATGAACCGGAATTTGTACTTTTCTGAAAATAAATTTCCATGGCAGAAAAAAAGTATAAAAGCTTCTGGAGTTTCTATCCTTATTACCTCACCGAGCACGGAGACTTAACCAACCGCACCCTCCATTTCATCGGAACGGCCGGATTGCTGGTAATATTGGTGGTTGCCATTGTGCTGCAAAAATGGTGGATGCTGGCCCTGGTACCTGTTTGTGGCTATGGCTTTGCCTGGGTGGGGCATTATTTTATTGAAAAGAATAAGCCCGCCACATTTACCTACCCGCTTTACAGTCTCGGCAGCGATTTTGTGATGTTCTGGCATATCCTCACCGGGCAGATTAATAAAAAACTGGAAGAAGCAAAAAGAACCATTGGCTGATATGAATATCGAATCCATCCGTGAATATATTCTGCAAAAGCCTTCTGTTACAGAAGGTTTTCCTTTTGGTGAAGATACGCTTGTGTTTAAAGTGAACGGAAAGATATTCCTGCTGGCCGGCTTAGATAGTTCCCCGTTGCAGTTTAATGTGAAATGCGATCCTGAAAAAGCGATCCAGTTGCGGGAAGATCACCGGGAAACTGTGTTGCCAGGTTACCACATGAATAAAAAACACTGGAATACGATCATTGTGGATGGAAGATTATCTGCAAAGCAATTAAGGGAGATGATCGATGATTCGTATGCACTGGTAGCTAAAACAAAGAAATAAACTACTTTCTTTCATATTTCCAGTTCCTTCCTTTCCCTTCGGCGATCCATTCCAGGGCGGTGGCCATTCGTTTATTCCTTGTCTCTTCTGTTTTGGCTTCGGTGATCCATTGCAGGTATTCCTTTCTGTGCGAATAAGCGAAATTATCAAACACCTGTTTCGCTTTTTTATTTTTGGTTAAGGCCTTTGTAAAATAATCAGGTACCACCAGTTCTTTCTTCTCCGTTGGCTTCGGCTTTGCCACTTTTATTCCCTGTTCATTCAGTTTCATGGCTTCCTTTATCCAGGCAGCCATTTTTTTGTCGGGCGGAAGATCTTTCAATGAGGTTATCCTGCCCAGGTGCCCCATGGCTACTTCTGTTTTGGCCGTTGCGGTGAGTATTGGATCTTTCATCAGGGCTGCTTTCCAGAAACCGAATGCCATATGCTGTTTAAAAGCAGCCATGCTGCACATCATTTCGCCTTTGTAATCGAAATGCGGGAAGCTCCATTTCATTTTTTCTTCCACCTCCGGGCAGGTTTTGTGCACCAGTTCCCGGATATGAGTTAAGATCGGTTTTGCAAAATCAGCCGACCTGGCAATATAGGAATCTATTAGTTTTTCTTTCTTAGCCATAACTGAAAATTTTAGCTGGTCTTTTTTCTTGCAGTACACATCCAGTCCCAGGGATAAGGGTCTTTCAACCACTTTGGTGGTTTGTGAAATTCGGTATTCCAGCCGTAATTTATCTTTTTTACCAGGTTCACTTCAAAGCCTTCCAGGGTTAACAGTAATTCCAGTTCTTCTTTTAAGTAATGTTTGGTGGGTACATTGTCGATATCGGTTACGCCCTGCCGGATATTACTGATCTTTTGGGTGGCCAGTTTTCCAACCGGTAAGATATCGTTTTCTGCATCATCCACGTTCCAGCGGTCGGCAATGATGTTGGCATATAATTTTGATTCCAGGGAAGGAACTACCAGCACCAGTTCGCCACCGGCATTGATGCAAAGCGAAAGCGCCTGGAAAAAATTGATCCGTTTTTCCAACGAATCGGTAAGGATGGCGTTGATGCATATCGCCGTATCGCAGGGAGTAACCGTAAGTTCATCGGCCGAAAAATCCATACGGCTGTATTCCACATTATCATACTCCGGATACTTTTCTTTAGCGATCTGCAGGTTTTTAGCTGAGATATCGGCAGCGATCACCGTTTTGAATTTAGGTGCCAGTACCGGCAGCCACTTACCCACGGCGCAACCAATATCTATCACGGTCTTATCCGGCGATGCCATTTCTTCAATGGCGGCCACAATACTGCCGGAGGTATCGTTTCGCAGCACATCAAAGATCTCCGTTTCATATTTAGGGGCGATCGTTTCCCAGTATTTTCTATCCATGTGTGGTGAATGGTTGGATGGTTAAGATAGAAATTTATTTTTGGGGACCGATCTGGGCAGAGGTCTTTTTTTACACAAGATATACAAGAAAAAAAGTGCTGCTCATGTGAGCAACACTTTAAAATAATTCCAGGGAATAGCTGTTATTCTACTTTCTAAAACTGTCACTCACCACCAGTTCCTTACTTCCTGCTGTATAAACATAAAATCCTTCTCCGCTTTTTGCACCCAGTTTGCCCGCCTGTACCATATTCACCAACAACGGACAGGGAGCGTACTTTGGATTACCGAATCCATCGTGCAATACATGTAAGATGCTGAGGCAAACATCCAGCCCGATGAAGTCGGCTAACTGCAGGGGGCCCATCGGGTGGGCCATACCCAGTTTCATTACCGTGTCAATTTCTTCCACGCCGGCCACGCCTTCAAATAAACTGTAAATGGCTTCGTTTATCATGGGCATCAAAATGCGGTTGGCAATAAACCCGGGGTAATCGTTTACAGCGCAGGGGATCTTGCCCAGTTGTTTACTCAACTCAACGATCGTTTCGCTCACTTCTTTTTTAGTAGCGTATCCGTTGATGATCTCCACCAGTTTCATTACCGGAACCGGGTTCATAAAATGCATACCGATCACCATGCCCGGCCTGTTGGTCACGGCTGCAATTTTTGTAATGGAAATGGAAGAAGTATTTGTAGCCAGGATACATCCGGCGGGTGCATAGGTATCTATCTGTTCAAAAATGGCAAGCTTAAGTTCCACGTTCTCTGTAGCTGCTTCCACTACCAGGCTGGCGTCTTTTACACCTTCGGCCACTACGGTAAAGGTGCTGATATTCGCCAGGGTTGATTTTTTCTGATCTTCCGTAATATTTCCTTTAGAAAGCTGGCGGTCTAAATTCTTGTTGATGGTATCCATTGCCCGTTGCAGTTGGGAGGCGTTCACATCTACCAGGTTCACTTTAAAACCCGACTGGGCAAATACGTGGGCAATACCGTTTCCCATGGTGCCGGCGCCGATGACGCTTACATTTTTTATCATGACAATTTCTTTTTGTTACAGCAATTAAAACCAATTACACGAATTAGCTAATACGGATCGACGGATTAACCAATTAACGGATTAACCTATTTAAAAGCATTTATCCCCGTTACATCCATCCCGGTTATCAGCAAATGAATGTCATGCGTGCCTTCATAGGTGATCACACTTTCCAGGTTCATCATGTGACGCATTACGGAGTATTCGCCAGTGATGCCCATGCCACCCAGCATTTGTCTTGCACTGCGGCAGATGTTGGTAGCCACTTCGCAGGCATTTCTTTTTGCCATGCTTACCTGTTGCGGGGTCACTTTTCCTTCATTCATTAAAACCCCAAGCCGCCAGTTAAGCAATTGCGCCTTGGTTATCTCTGTAACCATCTCCGCTAATTTTCTTTGCTGCAACTGGAAAGCGCCGATAGGTTTTCCAAACTGAATTCTTTCCTTACTGTATTGCAATGCCGTATCGTAACAATCCATTGCCGCACCAACAGCGCCCCAGGCAATGCCATACCTTGCTTTTGTAAGGCAACCCAGTGGCCCTTTCAGTCCTTTTATATTGGGCAGGATATTTTCTTTAGGAACTTTTACATTGTCAAATACCAGTTCGCCGGTGGCACTGGCCCGCAGGCTCCATTTGCCATGGGTGGTAGGTGTGCTGAATCCTTCCATGCCTCTTTCTAATATCATTCCTTTAATATCACCAGCTTCATCTTTTGCCCAAACCACCGCTACCTGGCTAAAGGGCGCATTGCTGATCCACATCTTTGCTCCATTCAATATCACATGATCGCCTGCATCTTTAATATTGCTGAGCATGCCGCTCGGATCGCTGCCATGGTTGGGTTCGGTTAATCCAAAACAACCCAGCCATTCACCGCTTGCCAGCTTGGGTAAATATTTTTTACGCTGTTCTTCACTTCCATATTGATAAATGGGAAACATCACCAGGCTACCTTGTACACTTGCGGTAGAACGAACACCACTGTCGCCCCGTTCCAGTTCCTGCATCATCAGTCCGTAGCTGATATAATCCAGCCCGCCGCCGCCATATTGCTCCGGTACGGTAGGGCCAAAACAACCCAGGTCGCCCATTTGCTTTACGATCTGTTGCGGAAACTCTGCCCGTTGGGCATATTCTTCTATAATGGGAGATATCTCTTTTTTTACATAATTGCGCACACTTTCCCTGATGAGTTTGTGTTCTTCGGTAAGCAGTTCATCTACATTAAAATAGTCGGGAGATTGAAAGTTGTCTGTCTTGGCAGCCATCGTTGTCGTTATTAGTTAATCCGTTAATTGGTTAATTGGTTTGTACGGAGAATCCGTTTAAATCAGTATTAACCCTTGTCGTCCTTGTTTCTATCCCGCAAATATAAATAGCTTAAATCAGAAGAAATTTTTTTGTTTTTTTAACTGCCGGCAGGGCTGATAGTGCTGTTGGGGGGATGATAAAAAAAATTAGCAGCAGATGCAACATGGGCGAAAAAGCCCTGTCTCTTTATTATAAACAAGGAATTTTGGAGATCGCTGTCATGACAAAACGGGATGAACTGGTAGAACGCTGCCTGCTGGGAGATACCCTGGGCTACAAGGAATTGTACCAGCGTTACTCCAAAGCGATGTTCAATACCTGCCTGCGTATGCTTAATAATGTGGCGGAAGCAGAAGATGTATTACAGGAAAGTTTTATGGAGGCTTTCCGCAACCTGGCACAGTTCGAAAACCGTACCAGTTTTGGCGGCTGGCTAAAGCAGATCTGCATCAACCGTTCCATTAACCAGCTTCAAAAGCGGAAGATCAGCTGGGTGGATATGGAGCAGGTGGCGGGGTACGACAGTGCAGAAGAACTTCCTTATGATGAAGAGGAGATCAGCTACAAGATAGAATCGGTAAAGAAAGCCATCATGAAATTGCCTGACGGATACCGCACGGTTTTGAACCTGTACCTGCTGGAAGGATATGACCATGAAGAGATAGCAGCGATACTGAACGTGGCCGAATCTACCACCCGTACACAGTACATACGGGCCAAACAAAAGTTACTTCAATTTTTAAAAGAAGGAATATGAGCAACGAACTGAAAAAATTCATTGAAGACAACCGGGAAGAGTTTGACGACCGGTCGCCCTCTGCCAACGTGTGGGAAAATATTGAAGCCTCTTTTTCTCCCAAAAAAGAAAAGCGGTCGATCATTCGCCCGCTGTATAAATGGAGCATGGCTGCAGCAGCGCTGCTGATCATTTCCACCGGGGT
>DAOQRQ010000126.1:0-8016 GCA_035355815.1 Ferruginibacter sp.
TTCCGCTTCTCCACGATCCGTCAAAGTATGAATCATAGGCGCTGTAAACATAATCATGCGACCAGTTAAGATTCTGCAATACCGGGTAATTATCTGATGAGGTGGTGAATTGTAAGTGAGGGCCGCTGGTTGAACTGGTTGTTCCTTCCAATGCAAATTTTGCAATGCCCACACCTCCTTTCGGAATAGCATTGGTTCCAATACCCACTTTTCCATTTCCATCTATACGCATTCTCTCATTGGCAGATTGCGTAGTTCCTCCCGTCATCAATACCAGTGATTTGGCAGCGGTACCGGTTCCTATCAACAGGTTCTGCCCCACATTATATAAATAAGCATCGTTGGCTGCGCCCATGATACCACTTGTATTATTGCCGCCGTTGATGCCCATATCCACATAGTTGGTTGTTTCACTTCCGTTATTGGCCGTGGCCACCACATCGGATGATGAGTTTGTGCCGGCTGAATTATTCTGGATATTTAATTGCAGGTAACTGTCGATCGATCCTTTACCAACAATGGCATTTACAGATGAAGTGGTGCCGGCATCTACCAGTAATTTCTCCGGGTTGGTTCCGTTGAAACTGGATGTGCCTATTCCGAGGTTCCCGGAATTGGTTAGCCTCATTTTTTCGGTATTGTTTGTTATGAATGGAAGCGAATGGTTACTGATGGTTCCTAAATTTCTAATAGAACCAAGACTGTTACCACCCTGTGTCCAGTTGACACCCGAACCGGCAGAAAGACTTTGTGCAGATATATTCCAGTTGGCGCCATTGCTTATCAGGGTTACTGTTTCATACGATTCATCCAATACCCAGGATGCGATTCCATCAATGGTTTGTGAAGAAGTAGTGGCAACGGTAAGTACCGGAACAGGCCCGGTAGTGCTGGCGTTCTTAATTACATATACCCTGCCATCGCAGCCCACTGCAGTGGGAAGGGTGAGGGTAGCGGCACTGCTGCCTGTAAATACCAGTACATTATCGGTTGATGTTGCCGACGTGTTTGCGGTGAACGACCGGTAGTTGGTAGACAGGGAGCCCCGTACATCCAACGTTGAGTTGGGGGTGGTGGTACCTACACCTACCTGGGCAGAGACCAGCATGGCGGAAAATAATGCCACAACGGAGAGAAGAAAATTTTTCATAAACTGGGTTTGGATTTTATTTTTCATTATTGTTTCAGACAAGGCAATTATTGTTGCCGTATATTTTTAATTGTTTTTTTTATTTTTTACCATTCTGCAATGATGCCGATGATATAGTTTTTATTTCTTCCCAGCGGGTTGAATACATAGACAGGTATGGTTATCTTCTTTACCACCAGGCCGGCCATCAGCCCGTATTCGGGAACCAGGGATGTTTTATACAGTTGTGTAAGCTGTGTGCTTACGCCTGCATAAAACCATTTTACCGGCTGGTAACCCAGCTCCGACCAGTTAAAAAAGAAATTATCCGCCCGGTCGTCTTTGTTCACGGTATATTGTGTCTGGCTCGAAAAAAAGAACTTCCTGTATTCCAGTTCCACATTCATGGCTGCCGAAGCACCCGTATATTCTCCGAAAACGAAACCGGCCATGGGTGTTATGTTGTATGAAACTGCTGCTTCTTTACTGAAACTCTTTCCGGCATATACCGATGCTGTTCTGGACGCTTCATAGTTATACCTCATTTCGGCATAGAACCCTTTTTTACCCTGGTGATGAAGCACCGGCATCCACACATATTCCTGCCCGGAACTGAGCATCGTATAATTTTCAATGCCGGTCTTGGACTGTGCGCTTGTATCAGGCAGCATCGTAATGCTCCAGATGATAATTAATAAGTTCTTCTTCACTTTCAACGATGTTTACTTTGGCATGCTGCATTTTATCCAGCAGTAATAATTCTTTTAAAAAGGGATTCCAGTAAAATATCAGCCGCTCAATGGGTTTCCATAATATCACCCAGCTGAATACGTCAATAGCATTGCTGAACATGGAATGAATGCGGTGATCCTGGCCGAAAACAAGCGGAATAATTCCCTGGAAAAACATTACCACACAAATACTTATCATCAGCAGGATATAATTCCTCTTTTTAAATTTCCGGAATTCGGCTTCCTTAAGCGCTTTCCGGATCTGGAAATGACGCCGGATGGTACGCATGAGCGGATCTACCATAAAACGCATATTACCCGAGTCGCAACAGAATACTTTAAAATCAATGCTGGTATGCCGGCCTGCGGCCGCAATGGAGTTGTTGAGATATTCCTGGAAGTCGTGGCCCAACTGCCGTTTATCCAAACGGGCCGGATCATGCGGATTGAAATACGCATTGATGCTGTTGGTATCTATTTTAAGATAGATACTGATCTTACGGGCCGCTGAGTTACGCATGACAGGCGTTTTGGATATTGTTAGGATATTGGTTTTATCAGAATGAAAACGGGAATAAAATAATTATAGTGTCGCGGGAGGGATAGTAAGAATCTTATTAATTATGTAGAAAAGATTAAGATTTATGTAGAAAAAACACGACGCTGGTAAGATTTACACTAACTTTATTTCACAGAATATTCTATCAGAATTAGGCGGCAATAACTGTTCAGGTAGTTAATTTTGTGCCCCATATTGATCACCGCTTCATTTAAAATCCAGTTATTCTGTAAGTCTTTGTCAACTAATGCCAGCTAATCAATCATTCCGCAACCAGTTTGTAAATAACCAGCCAAACCGCACAGGTAAGGCGTTTACGCTTTTTAATAAACCGGCCTTGCTGGGCCTGATATCGTTCATTCTGCTGGCGGCTTTATTCTCTGTTTTAATATACCAGCGATATCTTATTTTAAAAGAGTCGCAAAAGAAAAAGGCCTACGAAGTTGCCAATGCGGCCACCGATAAATTACAGCAATCACTTGCTTACAGTCTTTCAGCCACCAAGATCCTGTCTTTCTTTGTTGACAACAACGGGGCTGTCAGCAATTTTGATTCAATCGCCAAACAAATATTTGCATCCGGGAATGAGATCGATGCCCTGCAACTGGTGCCGGGGGGTGTAATTCAATACGTATACCCCTTGCAGGGAAATGAACCGGTCATTGGCTACAATATTTTAAAAGACCCTGCACGGAACAAAGAAGCGTATAAGGCCATTGAAAAAAGAGAATTGTATTTTGCCGGACCCTTTGAACTCAGGCAGGGCGGCATTGGTGTGGTGGGAAGACTGCCCATCTTCCGCAATGATAAATTCTGGGGCTTTTCGGCAGTGATTATAAAAATGCCCACATTGCTTAATGCGGCTGGTATTGATACCACGGGCAGCAATGGCTATTATTTTCAGCTTTCAAAGATCAACCCCGATACAAGAAAAGAGGAATTCTTTATTCAGCATAATAAGGATATTTCCGACGGACAATCGGTTTCGGTAAATGTACCCAATGGCGAATGGAAACTGTCTGTAACCCGGGAAACATCTTTCAGCGACCTTACCGATATTCTTTTATTCATTCTTTTTGGATCCCTGTTCTCTTTACTGGGTGCCCTGTTCATATACCATGTGGCCCGGCGGCCCCGTAAGTTAGACGAACTGGTACGGGTGCGTACCCGCCAGCTTAAAGCAAGTGAAGAAAAATTCTCAAAAGCCTTTCATTTAACCCTGCTTGGTCTGGCTATTTACGATACCGAATGGCATATCGTAGATGTAAATGAATCCTATGCCGCCTTGTTGGAACAGCCAAGGGAAGACCTGATAGGCAGATCGTCTGATGATGCCGGGTTGATAAGCAAGATAGACATTGAAAAAAGAAGTACCATAAGCAATGAGATCGAACAGCTGCTGAATGAATACGGGTTTCTTGAAAATTATGAGCTAACGGTTAAAACCAATACGGGAGAACAACTGACCATCCTGCTTTCGATAGAAAAACTGGAAATCAACAGCAGGCAATTCTGGCTGGCCTCTGCGGTAGACATTACGGCCAATAAAAAAGCCGAGATGCTGATGAAGGAAAGCGAAGAGAAATACCGTAACCTGGTAGAGCAGGCAAGCGATGGTATTGTAATAACCGACCTTGACGGCTACATCATTGAAGTGAATAAAAGCATGTGTATCATGTGTGGTTTTACCGAAAATGAAATGCTGGGAGAACATTTGTTCAAATTTTTACCTGCGGAAGATTCGGATTCAAACCCCTTGCGCATAAAAGAGCTGTTGCAGGGGAAAGCACTTTTATATGAAAGGCGCCTGCAGAAAAAGGACGGCTCGGTGCTGGATATTGAAGTGAATTCGAAAATGGCCAGTTCGCACACCCTGATCGGGTTCATAAGAGACATTACCGAACGGAAGAAGAATGAAGGGGACCTGCAATACCAGTCCAGGTTACTGGAAAGTGTATCAGACGCCATCACTTCCCTGGATATGAACCGCTGCATTGTAAGCTGGAACAAAGCCTGTGAAGAACTCTATGGTTTTACCACCGAAGAAGTACTTGGCAAAAGAATTCCCGAACTGGTATCTTTTGAATACCCGGATACAACCAATGAAGAGGTATTTAAAAAAGTGTTTACCGAAGGACAGTGGCGGGGCGAATTTAATTTCATTCATCCAAAAACAAAAACCAAAACAAACCTGCTGAGTGGCATAAGCCTCTTAAAAACCAAAGAAGGACAAACGATCGGCTTTATCATCACCAGCCGGGATATCACCGAGCAAAAAACAGCGCAGAAGCTGATCGGGGAAAACGAAGAGAAATACCGTACCCTGGTGGAGCAGGCCAATGACGGTATTTTTATTGCCGATAAGCAGGGGCATTTCCTGGTGGTTAATTCCAGCGGCTACAAAATGACTCAATATTCTGCGGAAGAACTGGGCGCCCTGACTATTTATGACCTCGTATTACCGGAGGATCTGGAAAAGAATCCTTTTCATTTTACTGAAATGATGAACAGCAAAGGCGCCCGGGCCGAGCGGCGGATGAAAAGAAAAGACGGAAGCCTGCTGGAGGTGGAAGTAAGTGCAAAATTCATTTCCGGCGACCGGTTCCTCGCTTTTGTGCGTGACATATCCGACCGGAAAAAGGCAGAAGAAGAGATACGCAAATCCAATGAGCGCTTCGAGATCATTGCGCAGGCAACCAACGATGCGGTATGGGATCACGACTTTGATACGAATCATACATGGGGAAATAAAAAACTATACAGCCTGTACGGCTTCGATTCCCCGGATGAAAAGATAGACTTTGAAATGTTTCTTGGCAGGATACATCCCGATCAACGGCAGGGTATTGTGGAACGCCTGAACAAAGCCATTGAAAGATCAGAAAATTCGATAGCCGAAGAATTTTATTTTAAGGCAGCGGATGGAGAATACAGAACCTTTTATGACCGGGCATATATTAAGTATGATGAAGACGGAAAACCCCAGCGCATACTGGGCGCCATGCAGGATATTACAGAAAGGGAAATGATCAAAACAAGGGCCATCAGGGAAAAAGAACTTTCCGATTCCATTATTAACAGTTTACCCGGCATATTTTACCTGTATACAAAAGAGGGAAAACTGTTACGGTGGAATAAGAATTTTGAAACCGTAACCGGCTATACCGGCGAAGAAATAAGTCAGATGAATGCATTGAGTTTCTTTGAGGAGAAAGACCATGCACTGATGCAATCAAAAGTGGCAAACGTATTTGAGAACGGCGCAGACAATGTAGAATCAGAATTGTTATTAAGGTCCGGCAAAGTGAAGCCCTACTATTTTACCGGGCAGGCAATAGAATACGAAGGGAAAAGTTGCCTGATGGGAGTTGGTTTCGACATTTCGGAAAAAGAACAGGCAGCAAAAACCATCCGGGAAAATGAAGAACGCTACCGGGCCCTGGTAGAACAGGCACCCGAGGCATTGGTGGTATTTGATGTGGAAGAGAAAAAATTCGTTAGTGTAAGTACAAGCGCCACCCGTTTATTTAAAATGACCGAAGAAGAACTTTTAAAAACAGGACCGGTTGCGGTTAGTCCCGAATTCCAGGCCGATGGAAGGCCATCTTTGGAGGTGGCTGCAGAATATATACAGAAAGCAATAGAAGGAGAGAAGCCTGTTTTTGAATGGCTGCACCTGGATAAGGAAGGCAATAATATCCCCTGCGAAGTATGGCTGGTAAGACTGCCCTCTGAAAACCGCATACTTATAAGGGGAAGTATCCTGGATATTACCGAACGGAAAAAGGCGGAAGAAGAGATACTGAAATCAAAAATGCAGTTTCAAAACCTGGTGGAAAACATTTCGGGCGTGTATTGGGTGAATAACGTTGATACATTTGAAACACTGTATATAAGCCCTTCTTATGAAACCATCTGGGGTCAAAAGCTGGAAGACCTGTACAAGGACCCGGCCAGTTTTATTGATGCCGTACATCCTGATGATAAACCGATGCTGCAGGAAGCGTTTAAAAACCTGGCAGTAACCCGGAACTCGAATCTCTCTTACCGCATTATACGTCCTAATGGCGAAACAAGATGGGTGCATACCAATACCAATGTGGTGAAAGATCCCCAGGGCAATAATATTGAATACGGATACGCCGAAGATATAACCGAACGTAAAAAGGCTGAAGAAGAATTGTTGCTTTCAGAGCAAAAATACCGGTTACTGTTTTATAATAACCCGCTGCCCATGTGGATGGTGACCATTCCCGACCTGCGTATAATTGATGTGAACGATGCTGCCATAAAGCAGTATGGATATGCCAGGGAAGAATTTTTAAAACTGAGTACAAGGGATCTTCGTCCGGCAGAGGACCTCGATGTCTTTTTAAAAGAAGTGGATAAAATGGAGCCTGGTACAATCAATATCCGGGTCTGGCGGCATAAGAAAAAAGACGGTACCATTATTAATGTGGAAACCTACAGTCACCAGATCATGTACGAAGGCCGTTTGGTATGGCTGGGTTTATCACACGACGTAACCGAGCAGTTCAAGGCAAAAGAGCTGTTGCAAAAATCGTACGAAGATATCCGCATGCTGGCATCCAACCTGCAAAGCATACGGGAAGATGAACGTACCAATATTGCCCGGGAGATACATGACGAACTGGGGCAACAGCTTACCGGCCTTAAAATGGACATGCACTGGCTGAACCGGAAGATAAACAGCATGGATGATGAGGTAAATAAAAAAATGAAGGACAGTATTGAGCTGATAAATTCCACTATTGCCACCGTTCGGAAAATTGCCACCGACCTGCGGCCAAGCATCCTGGATGACCTTGGACTGCTGGCTGCACTGGAATGGCAGAGCGAAGAATTTGAAAGAAGGTCGGGTACCAGGGTAGTGTTTACCAACAAAGCCGGCGATATATCGGTAATGCCCAAAGCGGCCACAGCCCTTTTCAGGATATACCAGGAAGTGCTGACCAATGTGGCCCGGCATGCCAATGCCAGCCAGGTAGACGCTATTCTTGACAGCGATGATAAAAGGTTGTACTTTAGTATCAGGGATAATGGTGCCGGATTTGATGTGAATGCAACAAAAGATAAAAAAACACTGGGCCTCTTGGGTATTAAAGAACGCAGCTTACTGATCGGCGGAACCTATGAAATCAAAAGCAATCCGGGCCAGGGGTCAGAGATCATGGTCTCTATTCCGCTGGAACTTGTAAAAATTGCTGACTAAAACTTATTTATGTTGCGGATCTTAATAGCAGATGATCATACCATTGTTCGTAAGGGACTAAAACAGATATTGCTGGAAGAATTTTCCAATGCAGTGATCGACGAAGTACCCGATGCGGAAGAACTGATAAAAAAGGTAATGGCCGAAAAATGGGATGTAGTGGTAAGCGATCTTTCCATGCCGGGGCGCAGCGGGCTGGATGCCCTGCAACAGATAAAATCAGGTTATCCCGACCTGCCGGTGCTGATACTAAGTATCCATCCCGAAGAGCAATACGCACTGCGGGCTTTAAAATCAGGCGCTGCCGGTTACCTCAGTAAAGACACAGCCCCCGACGAACTGGTGAAAGCCGTTAAAAAAGTAT
>DAOQRQ010000127.1:0-7999 GCA_035355815.1 Ferruginibacter sp.
TCCGCTCTTCAAACTGGCCACGGTACTTGGTTCCGGCAACCAGGGCTGCCAGGTCAAGACTCACCACTCTTTTATCAAATAGTACACGGGAAACTTTACGTTGAACGATCCTCAGCGCTAATCCCTCCACAATAGCGGTTTTACCAACACCCGGTTCGCCGATAAGGATCGGGTTATTCTTTTTCCGGCGGGAAAGTATCTGTGATACACGTTCAATCTCATTCTCCCTGCCTACGATCGGATCCAGTGTTCCGTTCTCGGCAAGGCGGGTGATATCCCGGCCAAAATTATCAAGCACCGGTGTTTTTGTTTTTGGCTGGTTGCCGCTGCCTGCACGCTGTGATTTTTGCTGGCTGTATTTCTTTTCATCTTCAAAATCTTCTTCGCCCTCATCACTGAATTCTGCAGAAGGAGGATTGCTGGTAACAAAACCCAGCTCATTTTTAAATACGTCGTAATCCACATCAAACTGGTTAAGTATCTGTGTGGCTATATTTTCTTTGTTCTTTAATATAGAAAGCATCAGGTGCTCACTTTCCACCTGGGCGCTTTTTTGTGCCTTGGCCTCCAGCACCGTAATGCGGATCACTTTTTCGGCCTGCTTGGTTAAGGGAAGAGAATTGATGTTTGCGATGTTTTTGCCGGTCTTGTCCTTTACCGCTATCTCTATTTCTTTACGGAGTTCAAAGAGGTCGATGTTGAGTGATTTTAAGATCTTTACTGCCGTATTCTCCCCGTCCCTGATCAATCCTAAAACCAAATGTTCCGTGCCGATGAAATCATTTCCTAGTCTGAGCGCTTCCTCCCGGCTGTAAGAGATTATTTCCTTTACCTGGGCTGAGAAATTATTATCCATTTTATATTGAATTTAGCTTGTACAATAATAACGATTATTTTAAAGATATAGTTTACGCAACCCGGCAAATGTTAATATGTTAAAAAGTTAAAAAGCAGTTTTCGGTCCGGCCGTTTCTTCCCGGGAACTCCGGCATATTTATGGGTAAGAATTGAACAAAACCAAAATTTGCTTTACTTTACAAAGAACAGCCCGGTTGTAAACTTCAAATTGTTACAATGAATGTCAAAACAGATACCAAAGAAAGATTTACTGTAATTACGCCCCAGGAAGCCGGTTTATCTGTTAATATGACAGAGGAACTCTACAATTTGTTGCTTCCTTACCTCCAAAAAGACATACCGCATATTGTTTTGAACATGGAGAACGTTAAAACCATTAACGAAGAAGCCACCGAACAAATTGCCGGCATCCAGCAGCAGTTCTATGCCGAAAATGCTTCATTTGTGATCTGTTGCCTGCAACCGGAAGTGGAAAAGATATTTGCCCGCCAGGATTTTTTTGATGTAATGAATACAACTCCTTCGGAAAGTGAGGCATGGGATATTGTGCAGATGGAAGAAATTGAAAGGGAATTATTAGGAGACGATTAACCAGTTTGAGGTTTGAAGTTATGCAGCACTTTAACTTACCGAACAGTCCTAACCCCAAACCTCAAACTTCAAACCTTAAACTTCAAACTAACCATTTTGTTCGCATTAACCATTTTAGGAAATAATTCTGCTATTCCTGCCTTCGACAGGAACCCCACGGCCCAGGTTTTACAAACCATGGAGGAGAGTTTTTTGATCGACTGTGGGGAAGGAACACAAATGCAGCTTTCCAAATACAAAATAAAACGCAGCAAGATCAACCACATATTCATCTCTCACCTGCACGGCGACCATTATTTCGGACTCATTGGCCTGCTTACCAGCATGAGCCTGCTCAACCGTACACAAGACCTTCACCTGCATGCGCCCCCCGAACTGGAAGAACTGGTAAACATGCAATTGAAATTTGCCGCCACCCATCTTTCTTATCCGCTGCACTTTCACCCGCTAAAAAACGAAGGAGTGATCGTAGAGGGAAATAAAATGATCATCGAATGTTTTAAAGTACAGCACCGCATCGATTGCTGGGG
Source organism: Ferruginibacter sp. (assembly GCA_035355815.1). Lineage (GTDB taxonomy): Bacteria > Bacteroidota > Bacteroidia > Chitinophagales > Chitinophagaceae > Ferruginibacter. Next base: position 1,980 of record DAOQRQ010000127.1, read on the forward strand.
ATTTTTATTCCGGGAAAAACGAAACCTAAGGAAAGTAAATGCAGAGCGTGCAAAGATCTACGAGATACCTGCCGCCTTTTATGAAAAGCTGCAGCAGGGATTTGACTATGCAAATAAAAAGGGAAGCATTGTTCCTAATGATGAAGTTACCGTACCCGGACCTAAAACAAAATCCTATGCCTATTGCGCCGATACCATCTATGATGAACGCATTGCAGAAAAAGTAAAAGAAGTGGATCTGCTTTATCACGAAACCACTTATTTAAAAGACCTGCACGAAAGAGCAGCGGCCCGTTTTCACAGCACTACCGTGCAGGCAGCAGCCATTGCAGAAAAAGCAGGTGCAAAGAAATTACTTATCGGTCATTTCAGTTCCAAGTATGAGAAACTGGATGAGTTCTTAAACGAAGCAACAGAGGTTTTTAAGAATACCGAACTGGCACTACAGGGGAGTTGTTATATTATTTAGCCATTGGTTATTGCGGTATTGGTCATTCTTTGGTCTTCACCACATAATTAAATCCATCGGCCATTATCCAGTTATAAAATTCAGCAAACCATTTTCGCCAGGCCTGTTCGTTGTGTCCGCTGACTGGGTCGATCAGCGAATAGATCATGGACGATGATCTTTCGCCCAACGATTCCTGCACATCCAGCATATCCTGGATGTATGTGCCGCCTTCCCGTCCTCCCATGTAAAAGAAAAATTTCCCGGTCATCTTCGCTCCCAGCGAATCGGTGAGTGGCTTAATGGCCGCTGCCGTCCAGAATGCGGGAGAAAAAATTCCACCCCTCCCGAATACATCAGGCCTCTTCAACATGGCATAATAAGAAATGAGTCCGCCCATCGAACTGCCGGCGATCAGGGTATTTTCTCTGGATGAAAGAGTCCGGTAATTTTTATCAATATATGGCTTGAGTGTTTGTGTCAGAAAATCCACATATGCATCTCCTTCTCCTTTACCAAACTGCTCAAATACGAAAGGGTTATATTCATTGAACCTTTGTGGACCATTTTCAATACCAATCACAATGCATCCCGTCTTTCCTTTGCTGATCAATGAATCCAGGCTTTCATCCACCCCCCATTCGCCAAATCCCGATGTATATTCATCAAAAAGATTCTGCCCGTCGTGCATGTATAAAACCGGGTAACGCTTTTTAGTTTTGGCATACTCTTCCGGCAGATAGATCCATATCTTCCGGGTCCGGTTCAGTTGCGGCATAAAAAAACCCGTATCCATCACCTGTACATTACTGCTGGCTGTGTGCTTTCTTTCTACCAGTGCAAGATCATCTTTCCAGGCACCGATATTAATTTCAATCACCGTGTCTGATCGTAATTGAAAAGACCGGTTCCCTATATCAGCGCCATCGTTCTTAACTTCCACTTTCTGCCAGCTGCCCCGGGTACATTTGTATTCATAATTACCGGCATCCAGTTGAGTGGATAGCTGTAATATATTATCACTGTTGGATGAGAATGAATACGACGTATTACCCGGGTTCCAGCCATTGAAATTGCCGGCGATAAAAATACTGTCGCCCTTATGAGAAGAAGGATAGCTGATAAGTTTGAAAATAACACGGTATTGCGCTTCCGTTTTTGCAAAGGCAAAAATCAATGCAACAAGACACAATATCTTTTTCATTTGTTTTATTTACCCAGGTAGTTCTTTACCTTTTGCTGTATGCCGCTGCTCAGCGGAACCAATGGAAGCCGGAGTACATTTTGAATGATTCCCATCTCGGCCAGGAATGCTTTTGCCCCAGCCGGGTTATTCTCGGCAAACAACAAATCGTTTCCTTCCAGGCATTTGTAATGCAAGGGCCTTGCTGCTGCAAAATCGCCTTTTAAACAATGGCGAACCATGACTGAAAAGTCTTTCGGGAAACAATTAGCTGCCACGCTGATCACACCATCCATGCCGCAGGCGATAAGAGGAAGTGTTATATGATCATCGCCGCTCACTACTAAAAAGTCTTCGGGCCGGTCTCGCAGTATATGCATGCACTGCACCATATTGCCACTGGCTTCTTTGATGCCGGCGATATTTTTTACCTCTTTGGCAAGGCGTAATGTTGTTTCTGCCGAAATATTGCTGCCTGTTCTGCCCGGTACATTATATAATAATACAGGTTTAGGACTGGCATCCGCCAGGTTCTTATAATGCTGAAAGATCCCTTCCTGCGATGGCTTATTATAATAAGGACTGGCACTCAGCACGGCAATGGCTTTTTCCAGCGGGTAACTCTGCATGTTTTCCATCACTTCCCTGGTATTGTTGCCGCCGATGCCCACCACTACCGGTACCCGGTTGTTCACCCGGTCGTAGGTATAATTAATGATCTCGAATTTTTCTTCCGTATCCAGCGTGGGTGTTTCGCCGGTGGTGCCCAATGAAACGATGTACTCAACGCCATTGCCGATGATAAAATCGATCAGCTTACCCAGGGCATCATAATCCACTTCCATCGATGGTTTGAAAGGCGTAACAATGGCCACACCCGTACCCTGCAATTTTGTACGCAAACTCATAAAACAATTTTTTGTGAAGGTATTGAGAACCGGGGAGATTATGAAAAGAGGATATACAGACTAAAATGCCTGTCTTATTTAAAAAAGAACCAATGCGGTATACTTATATAGCTGTACCCAAATTTGAAATCGCAGAATGTACCGGTACAAAATTGCTCCTGAAAAAAATGGTACAAAAAATGAAAACGTAAAATGGGTACAAAGGATTTTCCGGGTTTGAAGCACCGGAAAATCCTGTAACTATAATTTATTTCCTTCCTTCGGAAAGATAACCGTGGGCTTGAATTTCTTCGCTTCTTCAAAATCCATCGTGGCATAGGAAATAACGATCACAATATCTCCTTCTGCTCCTTTGCGGGCGGCAGGACCGTTCAGGCATACCACACCGCTTCCTCTTTTGCCTTTTATAAGATAGGTCTCTATCCGTTCGCCGTTGTTCACATTCACCACCTGTATCTTCTCATGCTCGATCATATTGGCGGCATCCATCAGGTCCTCGTCCAGGGTAAGACTGCCCACATAATTAAGATTGGCTTCCGTGATAACCACCCGGTGCACTTTCGACTTCAGTACCTCTATCTGCATAGATCAAAAATTTCTGCAAATGTCTGCGAATTTTATTTGCCTGCCTTCATTTTTTATTCGAGGTATTTTCTTATCAATTCCTCCAAATTCTCCGGGTAACCTTCGCTGGTAAATACTATTTTCCCCGACCGGTCGATGAGTACATACAGCGGTACGGCGCTAACTGAATACTCAGTTTTTGTTTTGGCACTACCCAGCAGCATTGGCATACTGATCTTCATTTTCTGCAGCAGTTTCTTTGCTGATTCCATGTTTGCTTTATCATGCATGATGCCGCATACTTCAAAACCCTTGCTTTTATACTTTTCGTAAAGGGTCTGCACTTTGGGCAGCGATACCATACAGGGGCCGCACCATACTTCCCAAAAATCAAGCAACAGCAGTTTTCCTTGCAGGTTTTCGGAATTCACCGGCTCACCATCAAACGAATTGATTTGAAAAGAAGGAAATGGTTTCCCGTTCAGCTCAAGCAGTTTTTTATTAGGGATATTTTCTTCGGGTTTATAACCTTCCGGGTATCGCTGCGAACTGAAATCGTATACATCAGCAACTTCATTTAACCTCATCTCTTTTATCTGGTAAATCAGGTTCTGAACTTTATCCAGTGTTACCTGCCGTATGCTGATGCCGGTTGGCAACATCCGTTTTTTGTCGATGGTAAGAAGTTTGCATCTTTTTCTTACATCATACTTATCAATGTCGGGTAATAATATCTTCAGGTAATAATTGTCTGCATCCTGCTTCAGTTCAAACCCCGTTGCATTGGCCGTATCTAATTTAATAAGATCTGGAAAGATGAGTTGTCCGCCCGGGTATCCAAGAATTGCCGGGATCATTTCTACACTACTGAACCTGTTGAACTGCTTAACGGCATGATCAATATAAAAAGCAACGCTTCCATCATAGATACTTTCCCCATTCACATCGTCCCGTTTTGCATAAAACCCGAATCCAAGAACTTTGTCTTCGGGCAAGGCCGATATTTTTACCTCGCCTGAAAATCTCCGCACCACCCCCATTACAAGGGTATCATGCCGTTCTGTTCTGCAATAAATATTTGAAATTTTCTTTTGGGCTGTTATAACCTGCGCTATCAGTTCAACAGGGGTTTGTGCAGAACAAGCCAATACCAGACAGGCCTGCGACAATAATAAGATCAATGCTTTCATGACTCATAAATTATAAGCCAATGTACGATAAAGTTCGTATAACTACAACGTCTATATTATTTCTAAAAAAATGAACAACAAAAGAAATGAAGTTTAACTGCTATGCAACAGCAGCCTTCAGAATTTTAGACCGCCCGGGATAGCTTTTGTCTTTTCCATAAATGAACAGGCAACTGCCGTTCTTGATCTTATCAATGATCGGCTTATGCAGTTTTTCCGGTAAAGCCGGGCAGCCCTGGCTGCGACCGAGGTAGCCCTGTGCCCGTATCAATCCTTCGCTTACATAGGCAGCGCCATGTATTACGATATCCCTCCGGTTGGCGTTGTCATTGATCCCTCTTTCCAGGCCTTCCAGCCGCAGTGAATAACCATGACCACCCATATAAGTGCCCAGTGTTTTATAAAAACCCAAGCTGCTTTTATTACTTTCGGGCTTATTGGAAAACTGGCTGGCGTATTCCTTTCCGGAATTATGCCCATGCGCTACGTATGTACAGTACAATACTTTATGGCTGTTGAGGTCGATCACAAATAACCGCCTGGAAGAGGAAGGCAGGCTGAAATCAACAATAGAGATCACCTCTTCATTATCAATAGCCCCGCTTTGCTGCAGGTATTCAAAGCCCTGCATGGCATATTCAAATGCCCTGCGGGAAAGTCCCTGGCGATCAAGCTGCAGGCTATCATACAGGAAGTACCCATTGCTGCTTTTTTTCTTTTCTGCATCATCGATGGAAGAATCTTTACCCGGTTTTGTTTCTGTAACTGTAAGAGGCGAATGCCTGTGGCTTGCCGTTGCAAACGACAGGGATATAACGATGCCTGCTGCAACAAAGAGGGAGAGTACGGTATGTTTGATCCCGTTGAATTTCACTGGTGATTTTTCTTTTCTTGAACAGTGCAAAGGTCGCCCGGAATTTTGTTTTAGATTTGTTAAAAAGGCATCAGCATTATCACCGGGCTGTCATTTTTTTCTGTTTCGCCTGCTGATATTCGTCACGGCCACAGCCCATATTACTCATTTGAATTACCCGGGAAAAAGTAAAACTTGCCAAACATGGAAAAACATGGAATACTATCAACCAGAACAGTAACCTTCCTGGCAGCAACAGTGTTCATCTTTCTGCTGCTGTATTTTGGAAGAACACTTTTTGTACCCATGTTCTATGGCTTGTTCATTGCCATTGTACTTTATCCCGTGTGCCGCTGGCTAGAAAATCATGGCTTTTCAAAAAGCATGGCCATAACAACCGGGCTGCTGCTTGTGCTGGCAGTATTTACAGCATTGGTATGGATACTCGTGCTGCAATTCAACGCCTTTATGCAGGACCTGCCCGAACTGAAAGCCAAACTGCTGCCATCGCTTACCGGTCTTCAGAACTGGCTTGCCGATAATTTTAATTTTTCCATCGCCTCTCAAAATGAATGGTGGCAAAAAACATCCGAAAGCCTGTCGGGCAATTCATCGGGTATGGTGGCAGGCATTTTTGATAAGACCGTTTCCGGGTTATTTTCTCTCTTCATTATTCCTGTTTTTGCAGCGCTGTTCCTTTATAACCGAAAAGATTTTGTTCTGTTCCTGGAAAAATTAACCGGTGATGTATACAAAGAACGCCTGCATCACATACTTAACCAAACCATCATCACCTATTTTCATTTCATCAAAGGAATGACATTTGTTTACCTGATCGTAGGCGTGCTCAACAGCATCGGCCTGCTGGCGCTGG
>DAOQRQ010000128.1:0-7987 GCA_035355815.1 Ferruginibacter sp.
AAGCTTGTGTAAATTTGGTTTCATTAGAAATCAGATTTAGTCTTTCGACAGGTAATTGGATTATTTTGCTGGGTTAAAATAATATTCCTGCAGAAATTACAGGATAAAATCTAAAACCACATTAATGTAAACGGGAAACAATTCACGTTATTGCCTGCTGTGAACAAATTATTTGCTGAGGATCATCTCAATATGGGGGATGCCGTCTTCCAGGTATTCGGGGCTGGTTTGCCGGAAGCCCAGCGACTGGTAAAAGCGGGTAAGATAAAGCTGGGCTCCTATCTTAATTTCGGTACAGTTAAACTGGCTGAAGGTCCTGTCAATGCTTTTTTCCATCAGTTCCCGCCCGGCACCTGTTCTGCGGTAACGGGGCGAAGTGACCACCCTGCCAATACTGGCTTCTTTAAATGCAATACCCGGGGTTATGATACGGGTATAAGCCACCAGGTTTGCCCCATCCCATCCGGCCAGGTGCCAGCACCCGGGATCCTTGCCGTCGGCATCCTGGTACACACAGTCCTGCTCTACCACAAACACTTCGTTCCTCAGTTGCATAATGGCATATAACTCGGCGGAGGATAATTCTTCAAATTTTTTAAATACCCAGGTAAGCAACATGGTTAATGCTGTTTTAAATAAGGCAATACTTCATTGGCGGAAACCGGTTTTTGCTGGTCGTCAATTTCAATAACAATACAATAGCCATTTGCCCCGCCTGCCCTTTTTAAAGCATCCACCAGTTTTTGCTGATCGCTTTCCACTCTTCTTCCGTCGATCTCACTCCATATTTCTTTGCTGCATAAACATCCCTCTGTGGGAGTAAGCGGGTAATAAGGCTGGTTGATATAATAACCCGGGTTCACGGTAGTGCCGTGCGCTATTATTTCCGTTCGGCCTGCCTTGCTGGCAAAAAAAGATTCATAAAGCGGCAGGTATTCTTTTAAAGGCTCGGGTATCAGTTTTTTATATACGTCCTCCGACCAGGTAGAATCTGAAACACTCATTTCGTTAAAAAAATTCTGCGGACTTGTTTCGTAAGGCATCAGCAACTGGATATTGGTGGTAGGGCCAATGGCCATGCTTTTACTTATATCAAAGCCGGTGATACGAAAGATACCCTGGGGCGTATTGCCATTGGTTAAATAGAAAGGCAGGTTGCTGAGGCTCCTGGCCAGTTGCGGAACGGAAAAAATAGTACCGTTCCTGTCTGTAATAAAATTTCCATTCCGGTCTCTTACAACAGCCATACCCGGATGGTTCCGGTTCTTACGCTGAAAACTGATGAGCAGTGTTTGGCCCGGTAATGCATTCTTCAGGTTGGTAATGAGCCATCCGGTACTTTCTTTTTCTGAATATCCTTTGATGAGCCCGGTAAGCAAACCATAATAAAACGGCACATGTTTATCCTTATCTGCCCGCTTTGAAAATATCTGAACCACTTTGGTCCAGGCATTGGGATCGGTACCTGCCGCCAGGTAATGTTCGGCTGCCATAGCAAACAGTTTCGGATCGCCGGTCTTGCGCATTAATTTTTCTGCTACATCAATGAATTTTCCCCTGTAATTTGAATAAGCCATTTCCAGCAGGGCCCGTTGAAAATCGATACTCCTGTTTTCAATGGAATCAAATGCATGTTTGATCTTATTGTCTACCCAGGCAGACCGGTACGTGGTAAGTTCAATTGCCATAAAGGCATCCATCCAGTTCTCTTCGCTGATACTGTTTAGCGGGTACGATAGATTTTTGGTGATACTGTTGCTGATGAGATTGCTGTATTCTTTTGTTCGCACAACCTTAACCGCATTTTTTGCATAGAGCAGACTGTCTTTTTGAGCCACTGCTGCAGTACAGAAGAAAAATAAACTCAGGAGGTACAGGTAAGCGGCGTTTTTCATTGCTGCAAAGTAAAATAAAAAAATCATCCTGCAGGCAGGATGATTTTCAAAACTTATTAAGAAATGAATTTTATGGAACGTTTGCCGCCAGGAATGCCTGTATCTTATTATAGGCATCCGTGTAGGTAGCCGCATTCCAGTCACCATGTCCGCCCGTTGGATATAACACGTATTCATTAACAACGGATGCCATGGTGAGTTTATTCTTTAATGCCAGCGATTGTGTGGTAGCATTCACCAGCGGATCTGCCCCTCCCTGTATGATAATGGTAGGGCAGGTGGTGGCGCTTACATAGGTAACCGGGCTCGACTGCTGGTACATGGATGGGTTAGAGGCAGGGGTGCCGCCCAGTAAAAGTGCAATGGCAACAGATGGGTAAGAACCGGGGTTATTGTGCATGTCAACCATATCTGCCGGGCCGAAAAAGTCCACCACGGCTTTTATTTTTACAGGACTGCTGTATTTATAAGCATGAAGCAGCGATAAATGGCCGCCGGCGCTGGCTCCCAATAAAACAAATTTATCACTCACCAGGTAGGAACTCCGGTTACCATAAATAAATTCAACAGCGGCTTTCACATCCAGTTCCTGTGTTGGGAAAAGATTGGCAGGCCAGGCAGCGAGGCGATAGTTGATATTAAAGATGGCATAATCCGGAAGACGTTTTTTGAGGGTATCAACCATAAGGGTGAAATCATTCTTATCTCCCTGGGTCCAGCCGCCGCCATGAATGAGAATGATGACCTTGGTTGCGGTTACCGTTCGGTTGGCAGGCAGGTAAATATCCATCTTTTGCAGGGCATCGGTGCCATACGAAACGTTTAAGATCGTTTTGGCGGCAATGCTGTCGGTTCCACCCGAACCTGTATCGTTTTTTGTACAGGAGGCAAGGAACAGTAAAAAAGAAAGTGAAACAAGCAGGGATGTTTTCAGTTTCATAAAATATTTTTTTTGAAACTGAAAAATAAGGATAATATCCCTAAGAAGATCATAAAATGCATCAGGCTATCTTCTGCATGAGCGTAAGGCGTTTATAGATACTTTCCTCAATTTCAATCAGTTCAAAATGATTCCCTCTTTCCATTACCTGGCCATCCTGTAGAATGAGTATTTCATCTGCTTCCTTAATGGTACTCAGGCGGTGAGCGATAACCAACGTTGTTCTTCCCTGCATCAGGTTATTCAAGGCATCCTGTACTGTTTTTTCCGATTCGGTGTCAAGTGCAGAAGTGGCTTCATCAAGGATCAGTATCGCCGGGTTTTTAAAAACAGCCCGGGCAATGCTGATGCGCTGGCGCTGGCCGCCCGATAAACGGATACCCCGGTCGCCGATATTTGTTTGATAGCCATTTTCGGTTTCCATAATGAATTCATGTGCATTGGCAATTTTAGCGGCCCGTATCACTTCTTCTTCACTGGCATCAGGTTTTCCCAAAGCAATATTATTGAAGATGGTATCATTAAAGAGGATCACATCCTGGGTAACAAAACTCATCTGGCTTCGCAATGATTCCATTTTTAAGGAACGGATGTCTTTCCCATCGATACTGATACTGCCGGATGTTACATCATAGAACCGGGGCAGCAGGTCGGCGATGGTTGACTTACCAACACCGGATGGACCAACCAATGCAAGCGTTTTGCCTTTTTCAAGAGTGAAACTGATATTCTGTAAGACAGGTTTGTCGGAATAACCAAAGCAAACATTGTTGAATTCAATCTTTTTACTGAATGGCTTTAATGCCACTGCATCCGGATGATCGGCTACTTCAATCTTAGTATCCAGCACTTCAAGGATCCTTTTGCCTGATGCTTCACCCCGCTGAATATTGGCAAGCGCAACCACCATTGCTTTTGCCGGCCTTATCACCTGCGAGAAGATGGCAATGAATGCAATGAATTCGCTGGCCTGCAGGCTGCCGGCTGCATTCACTCCCTGGTTCTGCAGGATCATGGAGCCGCCATAAATTAAAATACCTGCCACCACGATCACACCCGACACTTCTGAAAATGCCGGTGCCAGTTCCCGTCTTTTAAAACCCTGTAAACTTGCTTTGCGGTAGAAATCATTTTCCCGGCTGAATCTTTTCAGGATAAAACCCGTGGCATTGAATGAACGTATGATACGCATCCCCATCAGGCTTTCATCAATGATGGTAAGCAGGCGGCCAATGGATGACTGCATATCGGAAGCTTCCTTCCGCAGCCTTTTTGTAACCAGGGCAATGCCAATGGCGGAAACAGGAATGATGAGCAGGGTGAATAACGTGAGCTTTACTGAGATAGTGAACAGGGCTATGAAATAAGCGATCATCATATAGGGTTCCTTGAACAGTACTTCCAGCGAATTGGCTGCCACTGCTTCAATTTCAAAAACATCCGAATTCATCCGGGAGATGAGATCGCCTTTGTGCTCTTTGGTAAAATAACCCATGTGCAGGTGATTCATCTTCTCAAAGATGGCCTCCCGTATCCGTTTCACTAAAAGTGTTCTTGAATTTATCATGCTGCGTTGTGCCAGGTAGCGGAAGAGGTTGGTGAGCACCACTGCCAATACGATCAGTGCCGCCATGAAATACAGGGCGTACACCGGGTTCATTGTTTTTAAATGATATACCTGGTAATAAAAGAGATTCTTGAAATATGAAGCAGAAAAAGCGAAATCCGGTGCAACCGCATATTGCTTCATGCTTTCGGCTGTATTATGGTCAAATAAAAAATTCAGCAATGGAATAAGCAGGGTAAACTGGAATACACTGAAGAATGCGGCTATCAATGTGAAAATAAAAAAGGGGACTACAAAATACCGGTAAGGCTTTGCGAACTTCATCAATCTGCGGTAGGTCTTCATTATGGTTTAAATTCAGTAAAGTGAACGGTATATTTTCCAGTACTCCTGGGCGGCGTTGTCCCAGCAATATTCTTTTCCTTTTTTTATGATATCGGTTTTCATGTTAAACAACTTGTATCGCTTCATGCCTGTAACAAATGTTTCGTTCATATGTGTTGCCGAAAAATTCTGGAAATAAAAGGCCACTTCGCCGCCTATCTCGGGTAAGGCAGTAAGCTGTGAAAGGAATATGGGCTTGCCAACCGACATGGCTTCGGTAACAGGTAATCCAAATCCTTCAGCATTTGACGGAAAGGCAAAAGCACAGCAATTATTAAAGTACCAGGATTTTTCACATTCTGATATGGCTCCCACCAGGTGCAGGTTATCAGAAATGCCCATTTTTTCTGCAGTGGCAAGAATAAAATTATGATAGCCGGGGTCTTCTGTCTTTCCGGCGATGACCAGTTCCATGTCGTTGCGCTGCTGCACCAGGGGCAATAGGGTGTGGAAATTCTTTTTTTGATTTATGGTGCCGAGTGAAAATATAAAGGGCTTTACCGGTTTGTACGAATTACTGAACAGCATCGGTTCCTCGAGCGAATTGGTGCCGTTGTGAATTACATGTACCGGCTTATTTTTCAGATCACAATAAAAAGTCACGTCTTTTTTGCTGTACTCGCTGATGCAGATGATCAGGTCTGCCCGGTCGATAAGCATTTGAAGACGCCTCAGGTTTCTTTTCTTCTTCCACCATGGCTTTGAATCATCGTAGATGAAATTCAGGTCATGGATGGTCAGGATCACATTGATATTTTTATTCCGGAAGGGCAGGTAATAGCTGTCCTGGTAGGTGGCATGCCATACCTTGAAGCCTTTTAAGGGGGGCATACAAAACTTGTGTATCTCCGTTTGAATGCGGTGGTTGCTGTTTTCTCCAAAAAGAGTTTCTGTACCATAGGGTGTGTAAAAAATAACTTCTTCAATTCCGGGTACGGCAAATTTTTTGATATGATTGCCCAGGTTTAAACAATAATGAAAGAGCCCGGTATTTTCATATTTCATCCGTTCACAATCAAAAACGATCCGGTTGATCATAATACTCAGAATTGGTTAATGTGCCAGTTTTTGTCAGGCATCCGGTAATCATATCGAAAAGGGGCAAAAATAGTTGCTTTTAATGAGCAAAAACTGTGCAAGGTACTCTTGCTGAATGAGCGTGCTCAGTACCCCGGAAACACCTGTTTTGGAAATTAGGCCTTAAAATGAAAATAAAAAGCTAAAAATTCAGAATGGAGCTAAATTGCTGTTGATAAATTGTTTCTTTTGTAAAAAGCGGGTTTATGTATAAGACCATCCTGGATTGTAATTTAATGCGATACAGAGACTCTGGCCTGTACCATTACTGTCTTAATTTAGGTACTTATGTAAAGAAAGCGCTTGATAAAGAACAGGATGGCCGTATTTCATTTTATATTCCCCCGGCCGAAAAGCTGTCTTTTGGTCCTGGTACAGAAAGTATCATTGAGCGGAAGTGGCACCAGAAATTTCTAAAGCCTTTTTTGTGGGATTGTGATATCTGGCATGCCCCTTTTCAATCGGGCAGGATCATTGTACCGCAAAAGAATAAACGGGTAAAAGTGTTACTCACTATTCACGATCTTAATTGTCTGCACGAAGGAAAATCGCCAAAAGAGCAGCGGGAAAGTCTTAATAAAACACAAAAACTGATCGACCGGGCCGATGCCATTGTCTGTATTTCGCATCACTGCAAATCAGACGTACTTGCACACATGGAAACAGGCAACAAACCGGTACATGTTATTCATAACGGCACGCATAATGTAACGGTTCCGCCTCCGGCTCCTGCAGGGTATATGCCGCTTCATCCTTTTATCTTCAGCATGGGTTATGTTAACCGGAAGAAGAATTTTCATACGTTGGTGCCGCTTTTAATAAATGATGAAGTTGAACTGGTGGTGGCGGGTAAATTGGATGATGCTGATTATGTAAACAGCATGCGTGTGCAGGCACGAAAACTGGGTGTGGCCGAACGGCTGCATATCCTGGGTCCTGTATCAGAAGAAGACAAAGCCTGGTATCTTAAGAACTGTATGGCCTTTGCACTTCCTTCGCTGGCAGAAGGCTTTGGGGCACCGGTTGTGGAAGCCATGAAATTCGGTAAGCCCATGTTCTTATCTAACCTTACTTCCTTACCTGAGATCGGCGGCGATGTTGCTTTTTATTTCAACAACTTTGAACCCGACCATATGCAGCTTGTTTTCAACGAAGGTATAAATCAATACCGGCAGAACGGGCTGGCCGACAGAATCATTAAAAAAGGGAATGAATTTGACTGGGAACAAAAAGCAATGGAATACCTGGAAGTTTACCGTTCATTAGTGTAGCAGATCATTTTTAAATAACAGGTCATGATTGAGTTGAAACCGGATGCCAGACAATGGAATACTTCATTGATCTATGATCATAGCAACAGAAGATCGGAGCTGTGTAAGGCAAAGGATTATTATGCCGATTGGTTTAAGCATTGGTGTAACCGGTTGGGTGAAATCCCGAACTTTCACCGGAAACAATGGGAGTTTGTTTTTGTGATCCAGGCTTTATGGGAGCGGGGCTGCATTGCAACCGGAAAGAAAGGATTGGTATTCGCTGTTGGTACCGAACCCTTGCCAGCCATATTTGCCAGCTTTGGGTGTAGCATTCTTGCAACTGATATTTTCCCGGATAAAGGAATGGAGATGGGCTGGGATAACGGTAACCAGCTTTGCTTTGGCGTGGAGGCATTAAATACCCGTCAACTTTGTGCACAGAAAGATTTTAATAAACTGGTAACATACAGGCCGGTTGATATGAATGACATACCAGACGACCTGGTTGATTTTGATTTTAACTGGAGCAGTTGTTCTTTTGAACATTTGGGAACGCTGGAAAAGGGCTTTGCGTTTTTAAAGAACCAGTTAAAAACATTGAAGCCTGGTGGCTGGGCGGTGCATACAACGGAGTATAATGTTTCTTCCAATGATGAAACACAGGAAAATAATAATACTGTTATTTACCGGCAGCGGGATATTGAATATATCGTGAATGAATTGCAGAAAGAGGGCCACTTTGTAGAAGAACTTGATTTTTCTATGGGCGGATTACCCGAAGATTATGCAGTAGATACAGAACCGCACCAACAGAAGATACATCTTAAGTTACAGGTGGATAAATATGTGGTCACTTCCATCGGGCTCATCA
>DAOQRQ010000129.1:0-7956 GCA_035355815.1 Ferruginibacter sp.
GCAATATCCAGCAGCGATGGATCGGTACTGATGCGAAACGCATCCTGCTGTGTTTCGGAAATACGCATGTGTCCTTTTTTTGAAACGGGAATGAACAAAAATAATAAAGCCCGGCGTTTGACTGCCAGGCTTTGCTATATAGATGGGTTAGTAAGTACCGGGAACCAAATTCCCTACACAATATTAAAAAGAAATTTTCCTAACAGAAAAATATTTTCAAAATTTTTTATTAACATTTTTTTTTAGCCTGTGGATAAGGACGATGTTTTTATATGCATTCTTCATCCGGAAAAATCAGGAGTTCTCAACAAGAATACGTTCTTTATTTTTTCTCATCAATGAAGCATGCTTTGAAACTATTGATTTTACTGGCATTTCAGAAGAACCTGTTTTTATTTTTAACAAACCGATCCGTTTCATAAAATAAAATCCTCTCTTGGAAAAATGACGAAGTGCCACATTCATACTTCTGTTTTCTGTGGCAAAAAATGCAAAAATTTTTTTTTCTTAAAACGGGGCGAAAGGGCTTTTTTATAGTTTTTCCCGGCAAATCAACTAAAAGCAAAGCGATGTACCTTTGATGAAATTTACGTGTATGCAATTCCCTTCACCTGTTTCATTGCAATGGATCGCTGAACTGATCCAGGCAACATTAGTAGGCGATCCCAATGCCCAGGCAACCGGTATCAACGAAATTCACAAAGTAGAAAAAGGCGATCTTGTTTTTGTTGATCACCCGAAATATTATGCTAAATGTTTAAACAGCGCAGCCAGTTTCATCATCATCAATAAAGAAACAGACGTACCCGAAGGAAAAGCATTGCTCATTGTTGACAACCCCTTTGAGGCCTATTGCAAAATAGCAACGCACTTCCGTCCGTTTGAGCCGGCAAAAAAAATGATCAGCGATTCGGCAACCATTGGTGAAGGAACATTTCTCTATCCAGGCGTGTTCATCGGTAATCATGTACGTATCGGGAAAAACTGCATCATTCATCCCAATGTTACTATCATGGATCATTGCGTCATCGGTAACAACGTTATCATACAGGCAGGTACGGTCATCGGCGGCGATGCTTTTTATTATAATACCAAAAAGGACCGGGAACTCTGGTATAAAAAAATGCCCAGTTGCGGCCGGGTAGTCATAGAAGACGATGTAGAGATCGGCGCAGGCTGTACCATCGACCGGGGCGTTAGTCACGACAGCATCATTGGCAAAGGAACCAAGATGGATAACATGATTCATATTGGCCACGATACCGTAACAGGAAAAAACTGCCTTATTGCTGCACAGGTTGGCATTGCCGGCGGCGTAATATTAGAAGATGGGGTAACCCTTTGGGGCCAGGTGGGTGTAAGCAAAACCCTCACCATTGGTGCCAATGCAACCGTTTATGCACAAAGCGGCGTGGGAAAAGATACCGAAGGCGGTAAGGTTTATTTTGGCAGCCCCATTGAAGATGCCAAAGAAAAGATGAAGGAACTGGTTTGGGTAAAACGGATACCCGAACTATGGGAAAAAGTAATGGGCAAATAAAGCATGCCCCTTATTATTTTACCGTTCTGGTTTCATTGGCCATTAAATTAACGCCATTGGCCTGCTGAAGTCTTGTATAGGAAAAGACAGAAGCGTTGATAACAATATTCTCCAGGTTCACAATCAACGGCGTGGGATACTGCATGATCATTTTGATCTTCGTTTTCTCTGCATTACTGTAACCCCAGGTGAATTTATATTCCTGCCCGTTGAAGGACCATATGCCTGTATTATCTGCACTGAATTTATAAACATCATTATCAAGATTGATGCTGTTCTCCTGCCCGCCTCTTTTGTAATAAGAAATATTGTTTCCTTCCATGATACGGCTTTCCTCCGTCTTCCAGGTCAGGCTGGTCAAGAAGTCGGTGGATCTGGTTTCCTGCTGAGGAATTATGGCAGGGGACACTGCCTCTTCTTTTACAACCGCTGCCCCTGCATCCATAAAATTATACGGCAGCATATCCGCTACTTTTTCCCACGCCCAGTAACCGGTAATGGTAATGTCGCTCTGTTCGTAATAATACCCGTTCTGTTCGATCTCTAAAGATTCCCTGGGCAGAAACGATACAACCGAAAGCTGGAATTTTGGCGAAGCATCGGGATTTGCTTCGAGGAACAATTTTGAGGCCTCTTCATTCTTATAAAGCACCGCCACTTCTTTTTGATTGGGCATGATGGCAACCGTTTGGGCCGTATCGTCCATCTTATAATTCACTGCCGCATAAAAATTACGGAGTGGTATGGCTTTTTCCTTATCGTTCTCCTTCAGCAGGAACTGTATCTCAAATCCTTCTTCTTTTAATTTTTTCCGGTACATGCTGCGCATGAAGTGAAGGATGGAACCATTGTAGGCGGTTTCACGGTTTGCTTTCCATCGGTTGCGTTGCTCTTCACTGGCAGGCTCCAGTTCTTTGAACAAAGGATACCCGGTGTATGTACTTACCTCTTTATTATATTCATGTGTAAAGGAATCCAGGCTGTATTTAATGGAATAGCCCAGGGCATCATTTATAATTTCAACCGGGGCATCGGCCATTACCTTCAGCAGGTTTTTTCTTTTGTAAAAAAAGAAATGCACCGCTTCCTTGTTCTTTATGCTGCACTCCCGGCCATTGGCGGTTTTGCCAATAAAATTGTCCAGGAAGAATTCACCATACTTCTCCCAACCGTCCTTTACTTCAAAACTGGCTTTTACCACCACATCCTGCAATTCTTTTTCTTTTTGCTTCAGTTCAATAACGATGGAGTTGTTGGCATCATCACCCGATGTGATCCGTTTTGTTTCTGTCTGGTAACCGGTAAATGTTACCACCAGGTTGTATCCGCCATTGGGCAGGTACAATGTAAAATTCCCTTCGGTATCGGTGGCGGTACCCAGGGTGGTGTTTTCGGCAAAAACGGAGGCGGCCTGCAGCGGTTGTTTGCTAACCGCATCCAGTATTCTTCCTTTGGCTATAAAAATTGTTTGGGAAAAAGACAGAACGGGAACGATAAATGCCAGCAGGCAAAAAAAGATTTTTTTCATCAGATATTCTTTTGGATCAAACTTATTGTAAAACGCTAATGTACATCAATGGCTGTTAAGTTTTTGTTGAAATACGGCGCAGGTATGTATAATACTCTCTTCAACAGTACGATAGGTAAACTCCGGAATGAATTTTTTCAGTTTGTTGTTATCAAAACTGGCTTTGGTTAATGCGGTTGCTGTTGTTTCTTTTGTTACCAACGGATCTTTCCCGGTCAGGCGGCTTTTTAATGCTTCCAGGCGCCATACGATTTTTGCCAGCAAAGGGGTTACTTTTTTATGGGGAGGTTTTTTATTAAATGCTTTTGCCATTAAATTAAAAACATCCCGGTAGCTTCTGTTCTCTGCACTAAGAATGAATCTTTCGGCTGTGATATTACTTTCCATTAATTGTATCATCGCCTTTGCCACATCCCTCACGTCTACAAAACCGGTTGTACCCTCTGCATACCATGGAAATTCTTCGTAAGCATTTTTAAACAACTGCGACGACCCGCCATTCCAATCGCCGGGGCCGATCACAATAGTGGGATTCACCATTACCGCATCAAGTCCTTCGCCAATACCACGCCATACCTGCATCTCGGCCAGGAATTTACTTTGGCCATAGGCGCTGTTGCTCGTTTCTTCCGACCAGTTCATGGTTTCATTGATGGGTTCATTTTCCCGTATACGGCCCAAAGCAGCTACCGAACTTACATAAACCATCTTCCGCACACCTGCATCCAGAGCAGCATTCACCACATTGGCTGTTCCTTCAATATTTATTTTGAACATTTCATTGCGGTGCTTTGGATTAAAACTGACAATGGCAGCGCAATGATACAGTTCGTCCACCCCTTTCATGACTTCTTCCAACCCGACCACATCCAGAATATTGCATTGCATCTGCTCAAACGCAACAGAATTAAATTCGGCAAGCGGGGTTTTATTATAAATAGCCCTCACCTGCTTACCCCGTGCAATCAACTGCGTAATTAACTCCGTTCCTACCAGTCCTGCACCGCCTGTTACCAATACCATGTGTGTGTTTTTTACAAAGATAGAAGAATGAAATGCTGAATCATTAAGGGAGCAAAGCCATGATCGCTTTTACGCCCATATAGGTCATGGCTGCCACTACGATCCACCCGGCTGCAGCCAGCCAGCCGGGATGTTTGTAATTGCCGGTGATATTTTTCTTACGGGCTGCAAACAAGATCATACTTAAAGCAAACGGCAGGATCAAGCCGTTTACTGCCCCGGCCATCACCAGCACCCTTACCGGCTGCCCCACCAGTAAAAATATGACCGTAGAAAAAACAATGAATGAAATAATGATAACCCTGAAATTCCTGGTTACAGCAGGGTGCAGCAGCTTTGCAAATGTTATTGATGTAAATGCAGAGCCTACCACCGAAGTAATGGCAGCACTCCACAAGACCAACCCGAATATTTTGTACCCGATCTGGCCGGCTGCGCTTTCAAATACAGCAGCAGCAGGATTTTTTGGATCCAGGGCAATGCCTTTCCACACAATGCCGAGGGCAGCAATGAATAAAAGGATACGCATCAACGAAGCGATGAGTATGGCAGAAACAGCGCCTTTGGATACCTGTTTTATATTCTCTTCCCCGGTTACACCCGCCTCCAGCAAACGGTGTGCACCGGCAAAACTGATATAGCCGCCAACTGTTCCGCCAACAATGGTAAGGATCATCGTTTCATTTATTGTATCGGGAATGAATGTTTTAATAACCGCCTCTCCCAGCGGCGGATGCGATTGAAAGGCCACATACAACGTCAGCCCGATCATGATAAAGCCCAGCAGTTTTGCAAAATTATCCATGACTTTGCCGGCTTGCTTAAAAAGAAAGATCACGAGGGCTACCAGGCAACTGATAACAGATCCCATTTGTACGCTGCATCCCGTAAGTACATTCAGGCCGAGCCCGGCACCGGCGATGTTACCGATATTGAATGCAATGCCGCCAAGAATGATCAGCACGGATAACACATAACCCGTTCCCGGCAGAACTTTATTGGCCAGCTCCTGGGCATACAGTTTACTTACGCTTATCATGCGCCAGATATTGAGCTGTGCTCCTATGTCCATCAACACCGATATGAGAATAACAAAGCCAAAACTGGCTTTCAGCTCTGCCGTAAATTTGGTGGTTTGGGTAATAAAGCCCGGACCAATGGCCGATGTAGCCATCAGGAAAGCTGCACCCAGCAAGGGGCCCGAAAGAACCGATCTAGTTTTCATACAATCGTTGATGTATGGCTTTTGCAAGTTCAACAGCATGTTTACCATCTCCATGAATGCAGATGGTATCGGCCTGCACCATTATTTCCTCGCCTGTTACCGTTGTTACTTTATTTTCTCTTACAAATTTCATCACTTGCTTTATCACATCATCGGTACTGCTTAACAAGGCGTTGTTTTGAGAACGTGGGGTAAGTGAACCGTCGGGCTGGTAGGTTCTGTCGGCAAAAACTTCATTGGCCGTTTGCAGGCCAACACCCGTTGCTTCTCTTATCATCACAGAACCTGATAACCCATAATAAACAAGAGAGCCATCCATATCTTTTACGGCCTGCGCAATGGCTTTCGCCAGAACCGGATCTTTGGCAGCCATATTATACAAGGCGCCATGAGGCTTTACGTGATGCAGCCTGGCGCCGTTCCTTTTTACAATATCGCTTAGTATTTTCAATTGATCTGTTACGAGTGAATAAACTTCCATTGAAGATAAATGCATCTCCGTTCTGCCAAAATTCTCCCTGTCTGAAAAAGAAGGATGAGCGCCGATGTTCACGTTGTACTTCCGGCAAAGTTCAACCACCTGCTGCATGGCAACTTCCCCGCCTGCATGATAACCGCAGGCAATATTGGCTGACCTGATAAAAGGCATAAGCTGCTCTTCATTGCCAATGCCTTCTCCCATATCGCAGTTAATATCGATCAAGGTTGAAAATATTTTTCGAAGTTAAGCCGGCAGCCGGCTTTTATTTCCGTCAGTACCTGCTCCATTGAAATTAATGCATCCTCTGCTTCAGTTACCGTTATTGCTTTAAAATTGATCTTTTGTCCGGGCCTTACCTGCGAAAGTTTTGGCAGGTCGGCCTTTATTACGGATGCAATGCGTGGATAACCACCGGTGGTCTGGTGATCGGCCATCAGCACTATTAAATTCCCATCGGGTAAAAGCTGTATCGTTCCGGCATCAACGGCAGAGGAAATTAAATCTGTTGACCGATCTGATAAAAGTGAGCTGCCATTCAAGCGATATCCCATCCGGTCGCTCTGGTTGGTAATTTCAAACTCATTCTTTTCAAAATTTTGCTTTGATGCTTCATCCAGCAGGTTCCATTCAATACTTTTTATGCAACGTATACTGTTTGCCGGCTGATATATCTTTTCTGTTTCTTTGTACGGGATATGCCAGTTCAGTGTTTTATCTCCGGTCAACGAAAAATTTTCTTCTTTAAAAAAGATCACATCATCTTTCTGCAGTGCCCTGCCCAAATGCCCGCCGGCAGATACCTGCAGGTGGGTACTGTAACTGCCCAGCCATTTTTCCGATTGCCATCCGCCCTGCACGGCCAGGTAGGTTCTGGCGCCATGAACAGGCTTTTTAAATTGCAGCACCGAATCTTTTTTTACAAAAAAAGGCCGCCACAAGGGCAAGGGATCATTATTGGCCGATGCAGAAAGATCGGCCCCGGCCAAACAGATGATGGCATTTTGCTGAAATAATATTTCCGGGCCGGGGAAATTTATTTCCAGCACGGCTGCTGCTTCGTAATTACCTGCCAAAAAATTTGAAACGGCCATCGCAAAAATATCCATGGCGCCTCCGGCACCAATACCCATACTGCGGAAACCGTTTCGCCCGCCATCCTGTAATGTGGTCAATACTCCTTGTTTGACGATCTTAATACTCATTGCTTTGTTCAAATTCTTCTTTGCTGATGGAATTGAATTTTATGTGATCGCCTGCCTTCAATAAACAAGGACTCGATCGCTCTCTGTCAAATATTTTTAAGGGTGTTTGACCTACCAGTTGCCAGCCTCCCGGTGATGCAAAAGGATAGATGCCTGTTTGAAAGCCTGCAATGCCTACGCTTCCTGCCGGCACCAGGGTACGTGGGGATGATCTTCTTGGCGTGGCGATGCGTTCATCCAGTTTGCCCATGTAAGCAAAGCCGGGCTGAAAGCCGATCATGAAGACCCGGTAGGTTTTTTCTGTGTGAATGCGGATCAGTTCGGCAACAGAAATGTTATGCCGGCCGGCTATTTCATCCAGGTCGTCTCCATTATAATATACGGGTACGTTAATGATGGCTTCTTCGTTCTTTACGGCGATATCGCCAGGTATGTGTATTAACTGTTCGGTATGTTTTTTTACAAAATCAAATGCTGAGCTTACGGCAGGATGGTATTTTCGTATGGCAACCGCATCATAAAAAACCGCCAGTGATGAATAGCCAGGCACGGTTTCTATAAACCCTGTAAAAAAATCAGCCACAAATGCCTGTTGCAGGGCGATCACTTTTTCATTGACCGCCTCGTCGATGACAGGGTCGAATGAAACCAGCAAGGCTGTTTCACTAAGGGCAGATATGGTATGATCGTTTGAAGGAATAAATCTTATTTTTAGTTGTTTGAACGATGACTGGTAAGTTATAAAAATAAACAAGATGCGTTGCAAATATCTTTTATTGCTTTCATTGATTTTTATTTTCGGCGACATTTGCAGAGCCCAGGATGCACCATACATTAAAAAAGACGGCGGGATCATACTTACACAAAGCGGCGCTTCTCATTTTGCAAAACTTCCGCTGCGCTGTGCAGAAAAAGAATTTCCGTATAAGACCGGGATCACTTTCGGCGATCTTTCAT
>DAOQRQ010000130.1:0-7933 GCA_035355815.1 Ferruginibacter sp.
TTTGTACCCCTGGTGGGCTGGGTAACCCCCCTGCTGGCTCTGCTGGTGGAATGTTATTACCTAGGCTTTTCCATGCTGGATTACAGTTGCGAACGCAATAAACTTTCCACTTCGCAAAGTATTTTATTCATTGGAAGACACAAGGGACTTGCCATTGGCAACGGCATCATTTTTTACATGATGCACATCCTGCCCGTGATAGGATGGATACTGGCGCCCAGTTATGCAGTGATCGCCGCCACCATCAGTTTGTATAATGCAAAAAATGCCGGCATTGCAGCAACCGGAAAAACAGATCTATGAGTAACAACGCCACGGTTTACCTGGTACCCTCTGTATTGCATGAAACGGCAACAGAAACCATTCCGGCTTATATTATTGATGCGGTGAAAAACTGCCAGGTGATATTTGCAGAGAATGAACGGACAGCCCGCCGTTTTTTTAAAAGCATCTGGAAAGAAATGGTGATCGACGATTACGAATGGTTCGCCATCCACAAGGCTGAAGAGGAGATGACCGAAAAGTTCCGGCAGAAAATAAAAGAAGGAAAGAACATTGCCATTATCAGCGAGGCTGGTTGCCCGGGCATTGCCGATCCCGGACAGGTTTTGATAGCCCTGGCCCAGCAACTGGATGTAACAGTAAAACCCCTGGTGGGTCCCAGTTCTATTCTCCTGGCCCTGATGGCAAGTGGTATGAACGGGCAGCAGTTTGAATTTGCAGGATACCTTCCGATCGATACGTTAGAAAGAACCAAGGCCATCGCCGCTTTAGAACTTACTTCACAAAAGAAGAACAGTACCCAGGTATTCATTGAAACCCCTTACCGGAATAACCAGTTACTGGAAGCCCTGCTGAAATTGTGTAAAGGCAATACCCGGCTTTGTATTGCAGCAGAATTAACTTCCCCGGAAGAATACATTAAAACAAAGACCATTGCGGACTGGAAAAAGGCGAAGGTTGACCTTCATAAAAAACCGGTTATCTTTTTACTGTATGCCGGTACCTGATCAATGCTCAACGGGTTTAGAACTGATGATCTTATCTACGATATATTTACTGAAACCACGCCAGGGCAGTGTTCCCTTATATTCTTTATAATGAAGGTCGAAATAATTCCCGCTGTTGTTCATCAATATGTTTGCGATGCTGTCGTTGGTAACAGAAAATTCAAATTCATAGGAACTCACGGTACCCGGCGCTTTGGAACGAAGGCCGGACTGGATCAGTTTTCCCTCGTATGTTTTAAAAACATTGCCCTTCTTCACCACGTAATTCAGTTCGCCTGATTTAACGCCTTCGCCAAAAACAAAATAGTATTTCCACCAGAATGAGATGGCGGCAACCACCAGAACAATGAAAACAAACCAGCGCAGGAATTTCCGGAAGCCGCTTTTCTTTTTGGGTTGTTCCTTTGTTACTGAGTTAAATTTTACGTCTTCCATAGTTTTTTCTTTTTCAGCTATAAGCCATATTTATCCACCAGGTAAATGAGTGCAGTCATGTTCACAGCGCCCAAATGTAATTCTCTTTTACTTACTGCCTCAAAGGTATCGGTTGCTGCATGATGCAGGTCAAAATAACGCTGGGTATCGGGATTTAAACCGGCCAATGCGGCGCCGATCTGTTTCAGAGGCCCGATGTCTGATCCACCGCCTCCTCCAGACAGATCGTACACACCATAAGGGTAAAATAAATTTTTCCAGCTCATCACTTTCTGTCTTTTTTCTTCCGGCATATCCAACCCAAACCCACGTGGTGTAAAGCCCCCTGCATCGCTTTCCAGCGCAAAAATGTGTTTCTCTTTTTTCTCTTTTGCCAGCTCCAGGTATTTGTCGCCTCCTCTTCCTCCATTCTCTTCGTTCATGAACATTACAGCCCGTATGGTTCGTTTGGGTTTTAACCCGGTTGCTTTATAGGCCCTGATCACTTCAATACTCTGCACACATCCTGCTCCATCATCCTGTGCACCTTCGGCAAGATCCCAGCTATCGAGGTGACCACCCACGGTAATGATCTCATCGGGTATTTCACTGCCTCTTATTTCGCCCACCACATTAAAGGAGGGAACATCTGGCAGCATGGTACAGGTGGTTCTTAAATATACTGTGGTCACCATCTTCCGCATCAATTGCCTGCTCAGCCATTCCGCATCATTGGTGCTGATGGCAACAGCCGGAATTTTAGGAAATGAATCATTGTAAAGCGTGGTTCCGGTATGTGGAAAATCATCGAGGTTACTTGCCAGGGAGCGAACCATTACCTCGATGGCCCCGTATTTTGCCGCCCTGGCCGGCCCTCTTGTGCGATAAGCACCGCTTTCCCGGTACGCCCAAAAAGAATTGATGTGAATTGGGTTCATCGGGAAATTAAAAAAAACAACCTTCCCCTTGATCACGGCAGCGCCAAGCCTGTCGAGCTCTTCAAAATTTCTTACTTCAATAATGGAGGCGTTAAGTCCCTTCTTTCCGGTTCCTTCCGAATTTCCCAAAGCACATAACTTCAGCGGGTATTTTGTACCATTGGCCATTTGTATATATCCCTGTTCCTTTTCGCCCCTGATCCAATGGGGAACCATGCAGGGCTGCAGGTAAACGGTATCAGCCCCGGCTTCTTTCAGCATCTGGAATGTTGCTTCCACCGCTTTTTGCGCCTGCGGCGATCCACTCAGCCGTGGCCCAACTTTCTTACACAGGAAGCGCAGGTTCTCATACGCTGTACCCTTTGCCATTATTTCATTCGATATCTTCCTGATGGTAACCGAATCGTCGTTTTGTGCAGAGGCCGTGCCGGAAAGCAACAGCAGCCATGCAGCGAAAAAGAATTTTTTTTTGCTCATAAAATCAGTTGATGAAACAAACTTACTGATTTAATGGCAATACATGAGTGGGTGATCTGGTGAAAAATAAATCGGTAAATTGCATCTCATCTTCGTTAAAAAGGTTTTCACATGAATATTGGAATTGTTTGCTATCCCACTTTCGGCGGTAGTGGCGTACTGGCAACTGAACTGGGAAAGGCCCTTGCCGACAAAGGGCATAATATCCATTTTATCACGTACCAGCAGCCGGTAAGGCTGAGTGGCTTTCATGCCAATATCTTTTACCACGAAGTGCGGGTGCCTACCTATCCCTTGTTTGATTACCCGCCTTATGAAACGGCTTTGGCCAGTACCATGGTGGATGTAATACTGAATAATGATGTGGAGCTGTTACATGTACACTATGCCATTCCGCATGCAGCGGCGGCTTATATGGCCAAACAGATATTGGTCAAACAGGGAAAGAAGATCCCGGTGATCACCACCCTGCATGGAACGGATATAACCCTGGTGGGCAGGGATAAGACCTACAGCCCGGTGGTTACTTTCTCCATGAATGAAAGTGATGCACTCACGGCCGTATCGCATAACCTGAAAGAAGAGACCTTTAAGAATTTCGCTATTGAGAAAGAGATAGAAGTGATCCACAACTTTGTGGATGTAAAGCGTTTTCACCGCAGGCCGGTTGATGCGTTTAAAAAACTGATCGCCCCCAATGGCGAGCGAATACTGGTTCATGCTTCCAACTTCAGAAAGGTAAAACGTGTGGAAGATGTTGTCTCTACCTTCCTGCTTGTTCGTGAAAAGATGCCGGCTACTTTATTGCTGCTGGGCGATGGGCCCGAGCGTTCGCATATTGAAGACTCGGCCAGGCAATGCGAATCACATAAGGATATAAAGTTTTTAGGCAAGCAGGAGCAGATGGAAGATATATTACCCATTGCCGACCTGTTCTTACTCACCAGTGAATACGAAAGTTTCGGCCTCGCTGCACTGGAAGCGATGGCAGCGGAAGTTCCGGTGATATCAACCAATGCGGGTGGTTTGCCCGAAATAAACGTAAATGGCTACAGTGGCTTTATGAGTAATGTGGGCGATGTGGCCGACATGAGTAAGAATGCCCTTACGATATTAAAAGATGACGAATCGCTGAAGACCTTTAAGAGCAATGCACTGGCCCAGGCCAAAAAATTCGATATTGATAACATAGTGCCGGAGTACGAGGCTTTGTATAAGCGGATGATATAGTGCCTATCGCTTCAGCCATTTTTCCGGGTCGATGCTTCCCCGTTCATCATTCAGTAAAAAATCAATGGCTCCAATACCATCAAGGTTAGCGGCTACTTTACCTATCACTTGTCCGGTTTTTATATTCTGTCCACGTTGAACAGAAACATTGTTCAGGTTACTATACGTTGTGAAATACTTTCCGTGCTGAATGATCACTACCTGCATGTCTTCGATAAAAACAATGTTTGAAACAACTCCGTCAAAAATAGATTTTACGTTACTGCCAATTTCTGCCGAAACGGTTATACCCGTAACATTAATAACGCTGCCACTGGGCAAGGTGTTATTTCCATAGTGCATGATGGTTACCCCCTTATCTACCGGCCATGGAAGTATGCCCCGGTTCTTCACAAAATTGTCATTCAGTGCGATATTCTCTGCATTCAGCAATACACTTTCCGGGTTCTTTCTTGTTTCTGCTTTTCGGGTTGTTGCAGCCGGTTTATCAGCGGCATTGGGTGTGGCCGGATTTGCCTTGGTAACAGCCTTTTCTTCATTGGCCTTTTTAATCGCTGCCTTTTTTGCATCGGCCAGGGCCCGGTTAATAGCTGCGGTAATGGCATTGTCTACTTTTTTCATCTGCTTCTTATACGCTGCCAGCTGGGAGTTCAATTCCTTTCCCTGCTTCTTCAATTCATTCATTATTTTGTCCTTCTCTATCTTCTGAGCCTCCAGGGCACCCATCTCTTTGTCTTTGCTTTTAAGCACTTCGCTTTTCTGTACTTTGATACCACCCAGTTCGGCAATGCGCTGGCGGCGGAGTTCCTGGGTACGTAAAATATTCTCTCCCTGTTTTTCCCGGTAGTCCCTGTAATATTTCAGGTAGGCGATCCGGCGGATGGCATCGTTAAAACTGGCGGCAGAAAAGATAAAATTTAAAAAGGCATAGTTGCCCCGGTTCTTGTAGGCATATACCATACTCTTGGCATATTCTTCCTTCAGGGTATCCAGCAGTTTATTATACCGGTTGATCTCTTTTTGGTTGGTATAAATATTATTGTCCAGCAGGTTTATGTCGCGGCTCAGGTTATCGATGATGCGGTTCTGCAGGTTCACTTTATCGTTGATCAGTTTCCACTGCACCAGGTTCTCTTTGGTCTTTGCTTTATTGCTGTTGAGCAGTTTTTGGGTTTGTTCCATTTCTTTTTTAAGCTGGGCCCGTTGCTTTTCCAGCTCTTCACGGGTTTGCTGGGCTAAGGCGCCGGTGCTTATAAAAGAAAACACAACAAAGTAAAAAATCAATTTAACCATAGTAAGAGATTGGGGTCAGCAAAAATACAATTCAAACCATTACGATCATGCAGCTGTAATATGCACATGACCTTAATAATTTTGAATAACGCCTACTTGCGTGTATAATTTTTTGGAATATTAAAAGACACTGATAATTCTTTGTTAAACTCATACTGTTTGAACTTAAGACTGATGTCGAGTTTGTTTTTCTCGGATACGGTTATTTCCCGGTAGGTGGAAAAGCTAAACCCGTTTTTGGTTTCGTATTCACTGTAGGTAATATCTGCCGTACGGTTCCGGGCCATGTCCACATCATCCAGTTTACTGTGCTGCAGTACATTGGTCTCGGGTGAAAGTGTAAGAAGGTGTTTAAAGAACTGACCAACCGCCAGCAGCAATACCTGGTTCTCGGTCTTTTTATAATACACAATATTGCTGTCCATAAATACCGGGTTGCCTATCAAAAGATCCTGCAGTGTTTCATAGTCGAAGGGGATCTGGGTCACTTCCTGCAGGTAATCGATCGACCGGTATTGAACTTCCTTATCCTGCTTATTCAGTAATATAACCGTATCTTTTTTTATCAGCACCCTGTATATTTCTATATTCAGGATGGAGGCTGTCAGCGAGACCCAGATGGCACTGTCTTTTATGATCCTAACGATAGCTGTTACATCCGGCTGCTTGCCCTTATTATCCTGGTAATCTACCTTGATCTTTGCATTGAATGTTTTGAAGTCGATGTGATTTTTATTCAGTCCCACAAGCGTATTATTGATCATCAGCAACGAATCGGCTTTTGTTTTGTCGACCGTTGAAACCAGCGTGGTATCCTTTGGTGCGATCACTTTGTTGATCTGCTTAACGGTTCGGCAGCTGAAGAAGGACAGGACCAGGATTGATGAGACCAGGATGAGGCTGAGTTGTTTCATTTTTTCGCTGAATTTTATTTGATGCCGGTGTGACCAAAGCCCCCTTCTCCCCTGCTGGTTTCATTTAATTCCTGAACCGGCACCAGTTCTGCCCTTTCTGCTTTGGCAATGATCATTTGCGCTATGCGGTCGCCGTGCTGAATGGTTTGTGCAGTATTGCTCAGGTTAATAAGAATGACCTTTAATTCGCCCCGGTAATCGGCATCTACCGTACCGGGAGAGTTGAGACAGGTAATGCCCTGCTTTATAGCCAGGCCGCTGCGTGGTCGCACCTGTGCTTCATATCCATAAGGCAATTCGATAAATAAACCGGTAGGGATCAGTTCCCGTTCCAGCGGTTGCAAGGTTACCGGGCTTTGCAAATTCGCCCGTATATCCATCCCTGCCGATCCTTGGGTAGCATAGGCGGGCAGCTCATTGCTGGATGTATTAATAATATGAACCCGGATGTTTTGCATGTTGGCAAAGGTAATAATGTAAAGAGGAAATTAAACACAATCGCATTTTTTAACAACCTGCTTACCGGATAAGCATCACAATGCCTTGCAGGTATTTTCTTGTTCCGTTGCCGGTAACATAATACAGTGTCCATGGATATGCACCAATGGTTGCTTTTTTACCTTTATAGGTTCCATCCCATTTCTGAGAGATATCGGTTGTGCTGAAAACCATCTGCCCCCACTTATTGAATACCTGGAAAGAGCAACTCTTCACCGTAATATCGCCAAGCACGCCAAAAGTTTCATTGAGCCCGTCGTTATTGGGTGTAAAGGCAGAAGGGATGAAGATGGCGCAGTCTCCGGGAAATACAATAACGGTATCTGATGCGATACAACCGTTGAGGGTAACCTCTACCGAATACGTTCCGGTTTTATCAACTGTTATAGACCGGGTGGATTCGCCGGTATTCCATAAGTAAGTGTCGAAGAGCGCAGTTCCAGCGAAGAGGTCTACCGATTTGAATTTGCAGATCGATGTATCGGGGCCCAGGCTTACCGTTGGTTTCGGTTTCTCAGTAACAGTGATCGAATCCCTGATCTTGCAGCCGTTTTGCTGCACTTCAAGCCAATAGGTTCCAAAACCGGTGGTCGTTATCCTGTTACCGTTAAACCCGGTATTCCACAAATAATTTGCGCCTTCAATTTCTTCCACGCCAATCGTAAGGGCAAGCAGGTTACAACTTGATGTATCGGCTCCTAAAAACCCTGTTGCATCAGCTATCCATATTTTCCTGTTAATGGTATCATTAAGGCCGGAGCAATCTATTTTGTAAACGATGAGCCTTACATCATAAAAGCCCGGGGCGCCATAGGTATGTGTAGGTTGAAGTGCCTGTGATTGCTGTGTATCACCAAAATCCCATTTAACGGAATCAATGCCACTCAGCCTGTTTAATTTGAAGGCAATGGTACGGTCGGTACAGCTGCCCGAACGGTTAAAATCATAAGGGATGGAAGCCGTATCAAAATAACTCTGAATAAAGTTGGGCATACCAAACTGCACGGGCTCATCTGCAGCTGGCCCCATAAATATCTTGTTATAATTAAAATTGCATCCGGGACCGTACACATCGGGGTTCTCGATCACAGAAACGGAAGTGTCTTTCCACATAGCCATGTATATTTTCATATCGGGCGCTAACTGGAGAGCTCCGGCA
>DAOQRQ010000131.1:0-7923 GCA_035355815.1 Ferruginibacter sp.
CGCAGGAGGCGTTTCTGGCTGTATTAACGATCAATGATTGAGTGAAAGCAGCAAATGTTTAATATACAACGCTCAATGCTCAGGCCGGCACCATCAGCTCTTTTCTAAGCATACGGCATTTAGTTTAAAGCCTGCTCTATTTGAATATCAGCATTGAAAATTGATTATTTGTCTTCTGGCTTCCGCTAAGCGACGTAACTTTGAATTCAAAAACAACAACCATGAGCAACTTCGCTTTAAACCCCGATATGAACATTGAAGTAATGGCCCGTTTCATTGCCAAAGGAACAGATACCCCGTTGATAGGTGCCGATTACGAAATGCGGTTGTTTGAAAAAGACCTGATGGAAGATGATTACCTCGGCCGTAGTGTATTGAATGAAGAAGGCACGGCAAAGATTTCCTTTAAACACGGCGATTACCAGGATTTTTTAAACCCCGAAATAAATCCCGACCTGTACTTTGCTTTATACCGTGGCGATGCACTCGTGTTTCAAAGCAAGGTAATGAGAGACCTTGACTTGGAAAGCCTGGAAAAATTCAAGATGGGTGAAGGGGAAGTGGTTGATTTGGGAACCTTCCTGGTATAAGATCAGTTATTCTTCATCGCCTTTTCCCTTTGGCTTTGCCGGTGTGGTTGCCGGCTTCTTCTCTGTTTCGCCTTCTATACTTTTTAATTTATTCTCATCCAGGATGCCTTCTGTATTGCGGATGGGAGTGGGAACGGGGGCTTCTCCCTCTGGTGTAACATAGTTGAATACTTTTTCCACGTGCACCCATTTGCCGTTCTTCCACCTGAACCCTTCGTAGTCGCCGTCGCCCACCAGGGTCCATTTCTTTTTTGGTTCATTTGATTCGGATACCAGGTGTTCTACAATGATCATATCAAGGTCTTTGTCGTACATCAGCCTGGGCCCTGCATCTTTTTTGTATTCCATTATGTAACGGCTCTGCGCTGTTTTAAAAACCGTGTCTTCTTCGTAGCTGAAATACCGTCCGCCAAAAGTGGGTTCGTCATTCAGGAAATTAAGTACTTCAATCACTTTGCGGCTGCTGCGGATATTATTCTCATCGTAACCCAATAAGGTATAGTAATTCTGGTTGGAGCTTCTTTTCTGGATGATGCGGTAATAAATAGCGCCGATCCAGCCATTATGGTTACCGATCGTATCTGCAATATTGCCGGTTACATCAGACTTATCGATCAGTCCGTATAATTTCAGGGAGCCATCATGGGTTTTCATTTGTATGGCGCCGTGCTGGCGGATGATATTCTCATTGATCACCAGTTGCCAGGTGAAGATGCGGAACAGGCTGTCGGGTGAGTAAAGACGTGAAATGGTTTCCAGTGAATCGAAAGGGTAGTGGAAGGAATGGGGGGTTTTTAATGCCCTTACCAATATCCGGGTGAAATTGCTGTCGGCATAAAAACGGTCATCTGCATTAATGCCCTGTATGATCTTTCTTGCGTATGTTTTTAAAGAATCTTCTTTTTGCTCCAGCACTTTAAGATTGGCTTTGCTGTTTCCTTGCGCTAAGGAGTATTGACAGATAATGGATACCAGGAATAAACCCAATAGTTTCTTCATGCCTTAAAAGTAATTATTCCTGAAACATATTGGCGGTAAAATTATTGCCTGTGTAAAAAATTTAACTAAAGCTTAGAACAAGGCCACGAATAACACTAATGAGGGAGATCATCATTGCAGCGATTCTGCAAAAGACAGTAAGGAATCATAAACGGCATCGATGCGTTCATCATGGAGGTCAACTTCCGGTCGGGTGGTAGGAAGAAAGATGGTCTTAATGCCCATGTTCCGGCCAAACTGCATATCGCTGAGGGTATTGCCGATCATGATGGCTTTGGAAAGATCAATGCCCGGGAGGTCGGATACAGCCTGTAAACCCATGCCGGGATTTGGCTTACGGTTCGGACTGCTTTCATCCAGGTCGGGACAAAAATACACGGCATCAATCCGTCCGCCTTTTTTTTCTATTTCGGTCTTCATATTCTTATGTATCAGTTCCACGTCTTCTGTTCTGGTAATGCCTTTGCCAATGCCCCGCTGGTTGGTAACCACAATTATATATTTGAATTTCTTTGAAAAAACAGCAATAGCATCTTTCACGCCTTCGTAAAAATAAAATTCATCCCAGGTATGGATATAGTCTTTGTGTTTCTCGTAATTGATCACCCCATCCCGGTCGAGGAAGAGGGTCCAGGTTTTGTCTATGTTGGTTAAGTCGATCATTTAATTAATTTGAAGATGGGTTGATTTGAAGATTTGAAAATTTGAAGATTTCCTGAGGTTGAAGAGTCTTATCATTTTCAAATCTTCAAATTTTCAAATTGTTTCAATTTAATTCCTTCTGCGCTCTTTCATAATCCTCCGGTATACCTATGTCGATAAAATATTCATCCTGCACCAGGCCGGCCATTTTTCTTTTGGTATAGAACTGCTCCAGGTAATCTTTTTCAAAAGAGAATTTTTTCGGAAGATCTTCCTGCAGAAATCTTTCTTTATTCAAGGCATAAATGCCCCCGTTGATGAACCCCTCTTTGTAATGACTTTTTTCTTTGAAGCTGGTAATGAAATGATCGTTGTTGAGTTCCACTACGCCATAGCGGTCAAAGTCCAGCATGGGTTTTAAGGAAAGCGTACAATCGGCCTTGCTTGTTTCGTGGAAATCAGCAAGCAGCCCGAGATCAATATTGAAGAACGTATCGCCGTTTAGTATCAAAACATTTTTGCCGGTTGCTTTACTGCAGGCCAGTTTAACAGCGCCGCCTGTTCCCAATGGCTCTTTTTCAATTGTACACTGAATATTGAGCGTTGGGTATTGATCATTTAACCATGCTTCAATCAACTCATGTTTATACCCAAGCGAGAAGATGAACTGATTGATTCCCTGCCTTAGTAGTTGTTCAATCACAAAATGAAGAAATGGTTTGCCGGCAACAGGAGCCATGCATTTTGGAATATCTGAAACCACAGACCGTAACCTTGTTCCCAATCCTCCTGCCAGTATGATCGCTTCGCCCCCCAGCCCCCTGTACTTCGGCTCCGCTCTGGATGAAGGGGAGTTTTGAAGTTCAATATTTTTAGAAGTATTCAATTATAATAGCCGTTGTTGTTGCAATGAGAGTTTAAATTACCAGACACCAGGTTCCCCCTTCAGGGGGCGGAGGGGGCAGCAAAGTATTCTGCTTCTACCAGTTGACAGATGATGTGCCCGAGCATGATATGGCTTTCCTGTATCCGTGGTGTATCGGTGGAAGGGACATTGATCAGGTGATCGGAAAGCGATTTCATCGTTCCGCCGGTTGCCCCGGTGAAGGCGATGGTGATCATCCCTTTTTGTTTAGCCACTTCAAAGGCATTGTAAATATTCCTGCTGTTGCCGGAAGTGCTCAGGCCGATCAATATATCTCCTTTGTTGCCGATGCCTTTAATAAGCCTTGAATAAATAACATCATAGCTGTAGTCATTGGCAACGGCCGTAAGGTAAGAAGTGTTGCAGTGTAATGCTTCTGCCGGCAATGCATCCCGGTCGGTATAAAACCGCCCGCTGAATTCGGCTGCCAGGTGCTGGGCATCGGCAGCACTGCCGCCATTACCGCAGAACAAAACCTTGTTGCCGTTCTTAAATGCATGTACGATCACAGCAATACATTCTTTTACGGTGGTAAGCAGTTCTTCATTTTGTAAAACATCCTGTTTTACCTTGATGGAAGCCTGCACTATATTTTTTATCGGGTCCATAGTTTTACGTTAAACAGCCCAGGTGGTTAACCCATGCCTGGTGAATGAATAATCCCTGACCTGCCCCCCAAAATTATTCAATGTTTTTATAACGGCATGGCGGGTATTGCCGGGACAGTAAAAGATCATGAACCCGCCGCCGCCTGCACCGCTTATCTTTCCGCCGGTGGCGCCGGCCTGTTTGGCGGCTGCATATACTTTTTCAATAGTATCGTTGCTGATATTGGCCGCCATATTCCTTTTCTGTTCAAAACCATAATTAAGTATAACGCCGATCTCATCCAGTTTTCCCTGCAGCAGGGCTTCCTTCATCATCCTGGCCTGGTCTTTCAGGTGGTGCATGGCTTCAATGCTTTTCTCATTTTTCTCATTCACATTCTTTACCTGCTCTTTAATGATGGTGGCGCTTTCTCTTGACGTAGCGGTAAAATACAATACCAGGTTATTTTCCAGTTCGTATAAATATTCAGGCTTAATCCGCAACGGATTTACGATCACTTTATCGCCGGCATTAAATTCCATGAAATTCACTCCGCCAAAAGTGGCTGCATACTGATCCTGTTTGCCGCCTGCCAGTTTCAGGTCGTTGCGTTCAATATCGTATGCATATTTTGCAATGCCGTATTCATCCATTTTTATTTTGTGCATTTCTAAAAATGCTCCCAGCACGGCTACCACCAGGGTGGATGAAGTGCCCAGCCCGGAACCTGCCGGTGCATCCACAAAAGTAGAAAGCCGGAAACCACTCAGCGGTATCGTATGATCTTTCTGAACCCGGTTGTAAACGCCTTTCAGCAGGTCGAGTGTTCCGTTGATGGGTAATTGTTCTGCCAGGTCAAATACCTGTTCTTCATCCCGGTCAAATGCATGGATGATGATCCTGTTCTCAGCTAATGGTTCAATAGAAGCGTAGGCCGAAAGAGAAATGCTGGTATTTAAGATGGCTCCGCCAAACTGGTCGCTGTAAGGACTCACATCGGTGCCGCCGCCGGCAAGGCCTATTCTTAAAGGAGCTTTACTTCGGTAGATCATGCATAGTGATTAATGGGGCAATTTACTGAATAAGTTGAAAGGTTGAAGGGTTGAAAAGTTTAAACATTCAAAATACTTTCCACCATCTTTGTCCAGCTTAATTTTTTCTTTTCTTCCAGCAGGCCGGGCATAAAATAATTTTCTCCCTTCTCAAAATACTCAATGATCTTTTCGGCCAGCGATTCGGCAGTTGGCTCAGCCACCAACCCTGCTTTACCATCCGGCACCATCGAAGGAAGTCCGCCTACATTGGTAACGATCATCGGTACTTCAAAATGATAGGCAAGTGGCGTAACGCCGCTTTGGGTGGCATTGCGGTAAGGTTGAACAACCACATCCGCTGCACACATAAAATACTTTACTTCTTCATTACGGATGAACCGTGTATGTAACAATAAGGAGTCTTTAATATTCAATTGCGCTATTTGTTCGTCGTAAGGTTTCCGGTCTTCGTAAAATTCGCCTGCAATGAGTAGTTTGAGGTTTGAGGTTTCCTTTTGACCCTGCCCGGGATCAGGTTTGCGGTTTGCCACTAACTTCATTGCATTCAATAAAATGTCAAGTCCCTTGTAATTCCTGATAAAGCCGAAGAACAGCAGCACCTTTTGCCCATTGTCTATTTCCAATTTCTTTTTTGCTTCGTCTTTTGAAATCTTTTCTCCGAAATTATCATACAGCGGATGAGGAACAAGCTTTGCCGGTTTTGTTGCAGTGAATGAACGCAGGTCGCTCATCACTTTTTCACTCATGGTGATGAATGCATCCACCGGTTTAATAAAATAACGGGTGAATGGTTTATCGCCCATTCGTTTCTCATGCGGTATGATATTATCGGCAATGCAAATTATGCGGCTGTGCTTGTTTTTTTTGATGATGCGCAGGATGGTTCCCAGGCAGGGCCCCATCAACGGGATCCAGTAACGGACCACAATGATATCCGGGTTCAGTTTTTTTATTTCCCTGCCAACGCTGATCCAGTTGAACGGATTAACAGAGTTGATCCGGGTTCTTATATCAAGGTTTGCAGGAGCCGGTTCATCGGTAAACTGTGTTTTGCCGGGAAATAAAAAGCCGGGGTATTGTAAAGAGAAAGAATAGATACTTACGCTGTGTCCTTCATCCTGGAATTGTTTGGCCAGGCGTTCGTTGAATGTTGTCATACCGCCGCCACGAAGAGGGTGTGCCGGGCCAATGATGATTATTTTTTTATATAGAAACGCTGATGACACTGATTTTGGCGGATGTTAACGGATATTTTTATGTTGGTTTGTAAATATCTTCCTTTTCATTGTTGGCTTTTCTCCAAAAAATAAGATCAGCCCGATTTCATATTCGGTCGCTTTTAAATAATTAACTAATTGAAGTTTGTGTTCCAGAATAATGCCTCCGTCACCGGCTTTCAATTCGAGAATAACTTTATCTTCCACCAGGATGTCTGCAAAATATGTTCCTACCTGGGTTTGCTGATAATAAACTTTTATCGGTGATTGTTGTGAGCAATGAAGACTATTATTCTGTAATTCTATTATCAATGCATTTTCATAAACTTTTTCAAGAAAGCCATATCCCAATTCATTATAAACTTTATAAAAGCATTTTAAAATAGTATCTGTTAGTTCCTGGTATAAAAGCATACTAATCCGTTTTCAATCAGTACTGATCCGTGTCATCCGTGTTTCTATTCTACAGGCCGGTTTTCTTTTCTATCAAATAATTATTTCTTTCCGGAGAATTGCGGGAGATGAGTTCCCCGATAAACCCGGCAAGGAATAATTGCGAACCGATGATCATGGCCAGGATAGCAAAGAAGAACAGGGGGCGCTGTGTAAGTCCGGTTTGATCGAAAAAGAATTTTGAAACCGTGAGGTAAATAAAGATACTTAACCCGAACAGGAAACATAAAGTGCCCCACAACCCGAAGAAGTGCATGGGCCTTTTGCCGAACTTGCCTACAAAGAAAATGGTCATCAGGTCGAGGAAACCATTGATGAAACGGCTCCAGCCGAACTTGGTAACGCCGTATTTTCTTGCCCGGTGCTCCACCACTTTTTCGCCGATATTGCGGAACCCCGACCATTTGGCAAGTACCGGTACATAGCGGTGCATTTCGCCGTACACTTCAATGCTCTTCACCACTTTTTTATTGTACGATTTCAGGCCGCAGTTGAAGTCGTGAAGTTTTATTTTACTCATCCCCCTTGCGGCGGCATTGAATAATTTGGATGGGATATTTTTTGTGAGGGTATTATCGTACCGTTTCTTTTTCCAGCCGCTCACCAGGTCGTAACCGCCTTCCACGATCATTTTGCGCAGTTCGGGAATTTCATCCGGACTGTCCTGCATATCGGCATCCATGGTGATCACCACATCCCCCTGCGCTGCTTTGAATCCTTCGTTCAGGGCGGCGCTTTTGCCATAGTTGCGCTGGAATTTTATTCCCTTGATGTTTGCATTGCCGCTGCGCAACTGCTCTATCACATTCCAGGATCCGTCGTTGCTGCCGTCGTCGATCATGATCACTTCATAGGAAAAATTATTTTCCGTCATCACCCGTTCTATCCAGGCCGATAATTCGGGCAACGATTCTTCTTCGTTATAAAGCGGTATTACTATTGAAAGGTCCATGCTGTTTGTTTATTGTTTTCTTTGACTTAAAAAACCGGCTCCCACGGCCGTTACCAATGCGCCTAATATCAGGTATTTGAACAGGGTTATGCCCAGCATCATGGGCATGAATATTTTTCGCAACTGGGCCGCATTGCCTTCAATCTCTGCGGGTGTATGATTTCCTTCCGCCAGTAATAATTTATTGTTGGCTGCAATGCCCGATTCCCTGTACGAAGTATCAAAGCTAAAAAAGATAAAGATAAACACTACCATTAATAAGGTAACCACCACAAATGTTCTGAAGCCTGCTGAAAAGTAATCTTTAAATGTCTTGGTTTCTGTTTCGGCCTGCATGAAGGATACCAGGCTCCATAATATTCCTGCCAGGTACACTGTATATACAGCGTATTGCTCCGTACCGTTGAGCGGCCATTTGAGGCCATAAAAAAAGAATAAACTCATCCCGATCATTACCATGCCGGTGAGCAATCCTTTTTTAGTTGCGTTTAATTTTTGCAGC
>DAOQRQ010000132.1:0-7915 GCA_035355815.1 Ferruginibacter sp.
GATATTATTAAATCAATAAAAGAATCTTCTTTAATCATTGCAGACATTACCCCTGATAATCCAAACGTTTTCTATGAAGTGGGGTATTCGCATGCGATTGATAAGCCAACTATACTATTATGCGATAAGAAAAGAAGTAAGCTTCCCTTTGATTTAACTAGCTTCCGGACTCTTTTTTATGAAAACTCCATTGCAGGCAAAACCCAGGTCGAACAGCGTCTTAGAAAATATCTGGATAATTTGTTTTAAGCTCTTACTGGCCTGGTTGTATGGTCTGGCCGTGTGATGCATCACCGGCTTGAAAAGCAATAGATAACAAAAAATACAACGATGCCTTCAATAAAACAACTTGCAGAGGACTTTTCAAATGGAAAATTTCAATCTGCTTACGGCTATCTTTCTGAAAATGTGGAATGGCATGTTTTCGGCGAAAGGATTTTAACAGGTAAAAAAGCTGTTATCGAAAATTGTGAACAAACAGCCGGCTATTTCAAAACCGTAATCACCGATTTTAAAATCCATACTATCATTGAGGAAGGCAACAGCATAGCCATAAGCGGAAGAGCGGAATTCATCCGGAATGGAAAGACACTGTCAGTAGTGAATGCCTGCGACGTATATGAATTTGACAACGCCGGATGTCTTTTAAAGATCTGCTCCTATTGCATCCCTGAAAAAATTCTCAACTAATGCCTGGTTATGCCGGGTACCCATAATCAAATACCACAATCATGACAAGGGCCGATTTTTTAACCACTGCATTCAATCTTACACTTATGTCGCAATTAAATGAACTGATCGATGGTAAAGGCAACTTTGAACTCCCGTCCGGCGTACCTGATGAAGCGTATTGGACAAAATTCAAAAAACAATTCTACCTGGATACGGGTATCCTTGACCTGAGAGCCAATGCTGCCAGTCCGCTGCCGGTGACCGTGCTGGACCATTTCATAAAAGAATACAAAGACATTCAATCTGCCCCTTCCGTAAAACACAATGAAATTGAAGAAGGCGATAAAGAAGCACTGCGGGTGGCCCTGGCAAAAGAGATCAACTGCTCTGTAAAAGAGCTGGCCATCATGCGCAATACTACCGAAGCGCTTAACAATGCACTGATGGGCTTCCCTTTTAAAAAAGGCGATGAAGTGATCGCCTCCACCCACGAGTACGACAGTATGATGGGGAGCCTGTATCAACGCCAGGTAAAAGACGGGATAACGATAAAAACAATTGATATTCCCTACCGCCCGGCATCAAAAGAACAGGTTGTTGCGCTGTTTGAAAAAAGCATAACGGATAAGACCCGGATGTTCCTGGTCTCTCATATCAGCTGGATAAGCGGGCAGATCTACCCGGTCAAAGAGATCTGCGAACTGGCAAAAAAACATAATATTGTTACGGTGATCGATGCTGCACAAAGTTTTTCGCATATCAATATTGACGTAGCCGCTACAGGCTGCGATTACCTGGGCACTTCCCTGCACAAATGGTGTGCGGCACCGCTGGGTACCGGTTTCCTTTACGTAAAAAAAGATATGATCAGCAAAACCTTTCCGCTGATCGGTTCGTATAAATACCTGCCGGATGCTGAAGCCATTGAAAAATTTGAGAACACGGGAACTACAACACCGGTATTTAATACTGCGAATGTGAGTTTACAGTTTTGGCGGCAATTAGGACTAACCCGGAAAATGCAACGGATGCAGGAATTAAAAGAATACTGGACAACCCAATTACAACAACTGCCCGGTGTAGAGATCGTCACTAATATTGATTCGGAAAATTCATGCGGCCTGGCATTTTTTAAGATAAAGGACAAAAGTTCTTCGCTGGTAAAAAAACAACTTTGGGAAAAACATAAGATCATCGTACAGGCTATCGAGAACTACAAGAACCATTACGTAGATTACAAAGAGGTGAACGTTATCGGGGTGGCAACTCCTGTATTCATTACCAAGGCTGACCTCGACAGGCTGCTGAACGCCATACGATCAATTTAACATCCGTTCAAACAGCCTTACCGTTCATTCGCCAGCGGCAACTCTACAAAGAATGTTGTACCCTCTCCCGTTTTTGTTTCAAACCAGATACGGCCATGGGCCTGTTCTACAATACCCTTGCTCATGGCCAATCCCAGCCCGGTACCGGAAGTCTTAGTAGTAAAGTTGGGAGTGAATATTTTTGAACGCATCTCTTCCGGTATGCCGTACCCATTGTCTTTTACCTTTATCAGCACCCTGCCATCGGTACGCTCTTCTTCCATGTGTATCTCTACATTGCGTTCCTCAGGCACCGCCTGTATGGCATTCTGAATAAGGTTGGTGAAGAGACGGTTGATCTGTGTGCGGTCCGCATTGATATAAATGGGTTCGGGCAGTGGCTTCCAGTGCAGTTGAACCCGGCTGTGAATGGAATGCAGTTGTGTAACCATCCTGATCACATCGTTCATATCAAACACTTCATTATGCGGATTGCCGATATTGGCAAACTGGCTGAACTCCCCGGCGATATGGTTGAGGTGATCGATCTGCTCCACCAGGGTCTGCGCCACATTTGCTGTCAGTTCCTTTACATTATCCGAATTATTGGTGATGGACTTCTGCAGGTACTGTAAACTCAGTTTCATCGGCGTTAACGGGTTCTTGATCTCGTGCGCCACCTGCCGGGCCATTTCACGCCAGGCCCCCTCCCTTTCGCTCTTGGCAAGGGCTACAGCACTTTCGTCTAATTTGCCCACCATCTTATTGTATTCTTTTACCAGCTCACCGATCTCGTCATCCCGTTTCCAATCGATGGCCTCATTCATCTGGCCAAGACTTACCGCTTTCATTTTTTTACTGATGAAGGAAAAGGAACGGGTGATGCGGTTGGTGATGAACAGCGCCACAATACCGGCGATCAGAAAGATAAAGGCATTGAGGTTGATGATGGTGACCAGGAAGTTGGCGATCTCTTCCTGCAGTTTGCTTTCGGAAGTGAAGTATGGAATGTTGAGATAGGCATATTCCCTTCCGCTGCCGTCAATTACCGGAACATAATTGCTTACGAAGTTGAGTTTACCGATCTTCTCCTCTTTAAAGTACTGAACTTCCTTTTGTTTATTAAGGTGATAAAAAGCCAGCGGGTCCATCCGGGTGCTGATGATGCCTTTACTGTAAGGCAGCGGCAGCGAAGACACTTTTAAATTACCATCCAGGTCGTACAGGTTTACATCCACGGCGTGTATCTCCGATATTTTGTCGATGATCTTTTCCAGTTTTTCGCGGTAGGCTTCGTCGTATACTTTAACCACATCGTCAAATATGGCCAGGTCGGTCAATGAAATGCGTACTTCATTTTCCATCACGTGAATAACCCGGCTTAGTTTTTCCCGGTTGGTGTTCTGGTAGCGGCTGATGAAGAATAAAATGGTAGCCACCCCGATGATGACGAACGAAACAGCGCTGATAAAGATCACCGTGCCGTATATCTGGTTCCGGATACTCAGTTGCCAGTAGTTGCGGAAACGAAGCCGGCTGAACTTGGTGCGGATAAGCACATTCAGCAGCGAGAACAAACCGGTTACCAGTAAAAAGGCGCAGAATAAATACGAGAACAGCGTGATGGATTCGATGAAGAAATTATTTTCCTTGGCAATGATCACCACTTTTTGTGCGCCTGCCCGGTACCACAGTTCATCGTAGCCGTTTTTTTGAATGCTGGTAAACTCATCCTTGGGAACCTGCGCCGGGGTCAGCTTTGTGGAGAATGCATAATCATTATGACTGCTCACGAGCTGCAGGTTATTGTACACGGCAAACGCATACACCCGTGAATTTTCAATGGCATTGCTGCTACCCTTGGAAAAAAGTTCCAGGTTCAGCGCATCTGTTTTGTATTTGCGTGGATTGGCAAGCACAAAAGCATAGCCCAGCGTATCGCCATCGAAGTTGATGATGTCCTTACGGCTTATATAACTGAAGCGGTCATAGGCCTCGTCATAATAAAAAAGTTCGGGGTTATTGGTAGGCTTGGCCTGTGTCTTCAGCACCGTGTTCAGTTCATTAAAACTGGTAGCGTCATCATTGAACAGCGGCTTTTCATTCGCATCATAGGTATAGATCCTTGTTTCGTACTTATTGGTATACCCGGAAAAATTCCCGTTCACCAGGCTGTCTTTAAAATAACGGCTGGTTGAATCGGAACTGAGGCGATAAAAATTCGCTGCTAAAAAATCACCCCGGAAATCGGTAAGCAGGGTGTTCAATAATGTTTCGCTCGACGGATCGGCCTTGGTGGCAAGTATCTCCGTATAATGTTTCCGGTTAACGAGTTCCTTTTTCCCATTCTCCACCACAATTACCGCCGTGATGGTAACAGAGAAAAAGAAAAGCCAGAAGATCAGCCGCAATGAAGCCACTTTACGGATGGATAATCCCAGGTTGCGCCCATGCAATAACAACAGGTACAGCAGCAGCCAACCCAGCACGAATAAACGGAAGCCGGCGTATTCCTTACCCAACTGGAAACTTAAATAGATAAGCCCGGCAATGGTCATTACCAAATACGGCGCTGCCGATGTTCTTGAAAAAAATGGCCGTACAAAATACAGCAGCACCTGGCTCAGTAAGAAGTAGCCCATGGCAATGCAGCACAGCACGATAAAACCGGTAACACTGTAAATATTGAGGGTAAAAAAGTTGATCACATCAAAAGATATCTGCGAATCGGCCACTAAACCGCGGATGATATCGCCGGCCACAAAAGTGGCGGCAAGCATCAGGGCACAGGCGGCAGATAAAATGATCCATTTAATGGCGGGTTGTTTGTTTTCGAGGGTGAATTTTTTATCCTGCAGGTGATAATGGATGAACAGTACCACCCAGGCAAACAGGATGGAGTTGATGAGCAGGTCGCCCAATGACCGGTTCACAACATTCGACCCGAATATGGAAGGATCGAACAATTCAAACTGCCGGAAGTTAAGCGGGAAGGGAAAGAAATAACTGGCGGCCCGCAGGATGCTGATGGTTACAAGCAACATCAGCACTGCCCTTCCCAGCCCCTTGTGTGCGGTAATGGCATTGGCCAGCAGGTGAATAAAAAGCAGTACGCAAATGGCAGCCAGTATCCGCAGCCATACCGCCACCAGGTTATTCTTTGCAATAACACTGTTCGCTTTTTCGGTTATATAGAATAAGGAATTGCCGTGCAGCGATTTTACCAGGGAGCCCGCCGGTTGTAGAGAGATGTCGTAATTGCGTTCAATATCACTGCCGGTGGCAAAGTTGTTGCGCAGGTACGTATTGGTTATAAAAAAGTCCCACTTAACCGGGATGAGTGCAATGGAAATGCCCGAGGCGTGATTTTTCTTCCGCCATACATAAAAGCCGTTCTCCAATTTTGTAAAGCCGGATGTATCCGCAGATGCGATTAATTCTTCTGAAGGAAGAACGGTTTGTGTATTCCAGAAAAGAAGTTTATGCAGGCCGATATCGTTCACAAAATACCGGTAGAAGAAATATTTTTTACCTACCAGTTCTTTCAGGAAACGTTCATCGTAGCGGTACTCGCTGATGCGGTTGATGACAGACGTGTCGGCCGTTAGTTTTTCAAAGTCGGTTTCCTGCCGCTGGATATAGCCCTGTATATTTTCCCGTACGGCACCTACGGAAGAATTACCCGACCAGTAGTTATCAATGATAAAAGAGATGGTTACCAGCCAGGCTGCAATGATCAGCAGGTAGCTGTTCTTGATGATAAAGCGTCTAAAAGGATTACTGTTTTGCAATCGGCTGTTAAAGTGTTTGCTGCTTCTTTATGCTGTTCCAGATGCTGTCCATTTCTTCCAGGGTCATATCCTGCAGGGGTTTGCCGGTTTGAAGGGCCACTTCCTCCATTTGGGTAAAACGCCGGATGAATTTTTTGTTGGTCCG
Source organism: Ferruginibacter sp. (assembly GCA_035355815.1). Taxonomy (GTDB): domain Bacteria; phylum Bacteroidota; class Bacteroidia; order Chitinophagales; family Chitinophagaceae; genus Ferruginibacter. The sequence continues at coordinate 5,916 of DAOQRQ010000132.1, forward strand.
TTCCAGTGCATTTTCGGCATCTACCTGCAAAAACCTTGCAAAGTTTACCAGGGAGAAGAAAACATCGCCTAATTCATCTTCCATTTTGTTAACATCTCCCGATTCAATGGCCTCAAACAGTTCTTTTTTCTCTTCCTCCACCTTGTCCCAAACCTGCTCTTTATTATCCCATTCAAAGCCCACCTGTTTGGCTTTTTCCTGCAGGCGCATGGCTTTTACCATTGAGGGTAACGACTGGGGAACCCCGCCCAGCACAGACTTCTTGCCTTCTTTCAGCTTCAGTTTCTCCCAGTTTCTTTTAACATCCTCTTCGTTGTTCACGTGGGTAAGTCCTGAGCCTGCCGGAGGATATATATGGGGGTGCCTTGCCACCAGTTTATCACAAACCCCGTTAAGCACTTCATCCAGGGTGAATTGTTTTTGTTCGGCTCCTATTTTTGAATAAAAAACAAGGTGCAGCATCAGGTCGCCCAGCTCTTCTTTGATGCCTTTCCAGTCACTGCCGGTAATGGCATCCGCCAGTTCATAGGTTTCTTCAATGGTGAGCTGGCGAAGGGTATGGATGGTTTGTTTTTTATCCCAGGGGCATTGTTCCCGGAGTTCATCCATGATCTTCACTAACCGGAGAAATGCATCTGCATTGGAATTGGACATAGTATGTTTTACAGTTTAAAGAAAGAAAAGAAAATAAATGCAGTGAACAGAATAGAAAGCACGATCAAAAACAGGAAGTTCACCAATATAAATTTGAAAATGGTCTTGGCCCTTCGCTGCTTATAAAAATTGCGCATGGCTTTGTACTCATAAAAGAACAGGCCCAGGTACAAAAAGAATAACACCCAGTTTATAACAGCCCATCCGAGCATTTGGTGCAGGCTGTTTAAACTGAATACCAGTAACAGGGCTATAAAAACAAAAATGTACAGGTGCAGGCTGAAAATGCCGTGACTTACATAATAAAACTCTTTGCGGCGGATATAAACCAGTTTCAGCAAAAGTGCCAACAGGGGCAGCGACAGGAAGAGAAGCTGCGGCAGGCTGTGCAGCAGCAGTTCTTTAAAATCCCGGAAAGCGTCTAAATTTCTGCCTTTGTATTTTTTGTTCAGGTCGATCATCTTGTACATGAACTTGCGTTGAAGCCAGTTATCGTCTTTCCCGGCCTTCAGCACCGAATCATACTCCTGCCGGGTTTTGTATTTTACATTAATGAGGCCTCCATTGGAAGAAGTGAACACCGTATCCACATATGCTGCAAACTCTGCCCTTGTCATGGGTTTATTATTGCCTTTATCATTTTCCAGGTTTATGGCCCGGGTAAAATCAGAAAAGGCGGCCGAATCCATCTTTGCAATTTCCACCAGTGTTTTTTTATTGATGGTTGTTCCGCTTTCCAGAGCGATCTTATCCGTTTTAAAAAAAGTGAAGAAGATCAAAAAGAAAAAAGCCGATGTAAAGATGTACATGCGGATGGGGTTCACATAACTTGCCCGGCGGCCCATCATATATTCCTTTGATAAGAACCCCGGCTTAATGACCAGGTATTTAACCGTACTGAAGAACTTACCATCAAAATGGGTAATGTCCTGGAAGAAATGGGTGACCAGGTGCCAAACCGATTCTTTGGGTTCAATATTTTCCTGCCCGCATACATGGCAATACCTTCCCTGCACTTCTGTATTGCAGTTGAGACAGTTCTTCTGCTGTCTTTCCCTGAGACGACTCATGAGCGCTAATTTTGTTAAAAATAATAAAGTTTGAGGGTTTATTTCCCGAATGGTACAATTTCAGTTGCCTAACTTGCATTACTTTTGAAAATAAAATAACCATAATGAAAAAAATGGCCCCCTGGCTTTGTGTTTTGCTGTTTGCAGGTTATTCATCTGCCGCCCAGTATTATTATACCGACATCCTGAATAATAAGCAGGTGATGGCAGAACTGGCGGTGATGAAGGAGAAGAAAGTAAAGGGCGTTAAAGTAATATCGATGGAAGCCGATGGCA